>NZ_CAUPYL010000039.1:0-16753 GCF_963515265.1 uncultured Frigoribacterium sp. | reverse complement strand
GCCCGGCGCCGTGCCGCGGCCCTCCGCGGTGTTGGCGATCGCGCCCGCGTCGAGGTCCGACTGGCGCGACGTGTAGCTCGCGGTGGCCGTGACGGCCTGGCCCGGCGCGAGGGTGCCCGTCGTGCCGCTCGGCCAGGTGCCGTAGGCGAGGGCCCCGAGGCCGGGCAGGGTGTCGGTCGCCGTGACGCCGGTGAGGGTCTGGTTGCCGGTGTTGCGCAGGGTGACCGTGAAGTCGACGACGTCGCCGGCCCGGCCGCTCGAGCCCGAGGCGAAGGCGCCGGCCTTGGTCACCGCGAGCGAGGGGGCCGCGGCCTGGGTGCTGGTGGCGACCTGGCCGGACGAGTCGACGACGGCGACGCCGCCCGGGGCCTGGCCGGAGGCGCTGGCCTCGTTGACGACCTTGCCCGCGTCGACGTCGGCCTGGCGGACGACGTACGTCGCGGTGGCGAGCGCCTGCTGGCCGGGCGCGAGCACGCCCGCCTGGCCGGGCCAGGTGACGGACGGAGCGGAGAGGCCGGGCAGCGAGTCGACGATCGTGACCCCGGTGACCGTCTGGTTGCCGCTGTTCCGCACCGACACGGCGTACGTGACGACGTCGCCGACCTTGCGGTCGCCCGGCGAGCTCGCCGACTTCTGCACGTCGAGGGCCGGCGCGGCCGCGGCGGTCGGGACGACGGCCGGCAGGGACGCCGCCGAGACGCTCGTGCCCGCGGGCGTCGTGCCCTGCACGGACGCCGTGTTGCGGACGCTGCCCGAGTCGACGTCCGACTGGCGGACGACGTAGGTGGCGGTCGCGGTCGCCTGCTGGCCGGGGGCCAACGTGCGCGCGGCGCCCGGCCACGTGATCGTGGGGGTGCTGACGCCCGGCAGCGCGTCGGCGAGCACGATGCCGGACACGGTGACCGCGCCCGTGTTCCGCACGACGAAGTCGAAGCGGACGACGTCGCCGGCGACGCCGGTGCCGCTCGTGACCACGCCGGTCTTCTCGACGGCGAGTGCGCCCGACGCGGGCAGCGGGACGGTCGCCGACGCCGAGGTCGAGACCCGGCCGCCGGTGGGCGGGGCAGCGGAGGCGGAGGCCGTGTTCGCGACGGCGCCCGCGTCGACGTCCGCCTGCGTGACGGTGCGCGTCGCCGTCGCGGTGGCCCGCTGGTCGGGGCCGAGGACGCCGGGGGTGCCCGGCCAGGTCACGACGAGCGGCGACAGGCCCGGCATCGGGTCGGCGACGGTCGCCCCGGTGAGCGTGACGTTGCCGGTGTTCTGCAGGCCGAACGAGTACGTGATCGTGCTGCCGGCCGCGGGCGGGCCGCTGAGCGCGCCCGTCTTCGTCAGGGCGAGCGCGGGCGAGGAGGCGACGGTCGCGGTGGTGACGGCCGCGGACTGCGCCGAGACGGCCGCGCCCGAGGGCGAGGCGCCGGAGGCGGTCGACCGGTTGAGCACGGCGCCCCGGTCCACGTCGGCCTGCGTCACGGTGTAGGTCGCCGTCGCCGTGACCGTCTGGCCCGGCCGGAGCGTGCCCGCCGTGCCCGGCCACGAGTACGCCAGCGCCGAGAGGCCGGCGAGGGGGTCGGTGACGACGACGCCGCTGAGCGTCACGTTGCCCGAGTTGCGGGCCGAGAACGCGTAGCTGACGACCGACCCGACGCCGCCTCCCCCGTTCGACGCGGTCTTCGTGGTGAGGAGGGCCGGTGCAGCGGCCGCCGTCGCGACGACGGCCTGCGGCGAGGTCGCGGCCACGGCGTCGCCGGCCGGCGTCCGCGCGCTCACGGTGGCGGTGTTGCGGACCACGCCGGCGTCGACGTCGGCCTGCGTGACGACGTGCGTCGCCGTCGCCGTGACGGCCTGCCCGGGCGCGAGCGTCCCGGCAGTGCCGCCGGGCCACGTCCCGTACGTGAGGGCGGAGAGCCCGGGCGCCGGGTCGGCCACGGCGACGCCGGTCAGGGTGGTGCCGCCGGTGTTCCGGGCGGAGAACGTGTAGGTGATCGTGTCCCCGACCGCTCCGGTGCCGGACGTCACGGCGCCCGACTTGCCGAGCGAGATCCCGGGGACGGCGGCGAGCGCCACCGTCGCGGGCGCCACGGAGCGGACAACGGCGCCCGAGGGCGCGGTGCCGCTGCCGGTCGCCGTGTTGGCGACCGAGCCCGCGTCGACGTCCTGCTGCGTGACCGGCGACGTGGCGGTGCCCGTGACGGTCTGGCCAGGCTGCAGCGTGCCCGCCGCCCCGCTCGGCCACGTGCCCCAGGTCACGGCGGAGATGCCGGGCAGCGAGTCGGCGACGCCGGCGCTCGTGAGCGTGACGTTCCCGGTGTTGCGGAGCGTGAACGACCACGTGATCGTGCTGCCCGCCGCGGCGGCCTGCCCGTTGGTGAGCGCGCCGCTCTTGGTGACGGCCACCGACGGCTGGGCCGCCGCCGTCGGGGTCGTCACCTCGCCCGAGGTCGCCGTGACCGGGGCGGTGCCGTACCTGCCGGAGGCGGTGGCCGTGTTGCGCACGCTGCCCGCGTTCACGTCGGCCTGCGTCACCGTGTAGCTCGCGGTCGCCGTGGCGGTCTGGCCGGGCGCCAGGGTGCCGGCCGTCGCGGGCCAGGCGTACTGCAGGGCGGAGAGGCCGGGCAGCGGGTCGGACACGCCGAGGCCGGTGACGGTGACGTTTCCGCTGTTGCGCAGGGTGAAGGTGTACCGCACGACGTCGCCGGCGGCTCCGGCCGCGCCGCCCTGCACGACGCCGGCCTTGCCGAGCGTGACGGCGGGGGCCGCCGGCTGCGTCGTCACGACCGACTGCGGCGAGGTGCCCGTGACGGTCGCGCCCTGCGGGGTGCGGCCGGTCGCCGACGCGGTGTTGGGCACGCGGCCGGCGTCCACGTCGGCCTGCGTGATCGTGTACGTGGCCCTGGCCGTCGCCGTCTGCCCCGGCGTGAGGGTGCCTGCCGGACCGGGCCACGTGACCGTGGGTGCGGAGACCCCGGCGCGCGCGTCGACGAGCGCCACCTGCGTCAGGGTGACGTTCCCCGAGTTCCGCACCGTGAAGTCGTAGGTGACGGTGCTGCCCACGCCGGCGGCGCCGCTCGCCGTCCCCGTCTTGGTGACGACGAGCGCCCCGGTCGGGGTGATCGGCACGGTGGCGCTGCGGGTCTGGGAGACGGCGGCGCCCGTCGGCGGGGCGGCGGTGCCCGTCGCCGCGTTGGCGACGGCGCCGGCGTCCACGTCCGATTGGCGGAGCGTGTAGGTCGCGGTGGCGGTCACCTGTTGCGAGGGCGCGAGCGTCCCGGCAGTGCCGCTCGGCCAGGTGCCGTAGGTCAACGGCGAGAGCCCCGGCAGCGGGTCGGCGACGGAGGCGCCGGTCAGGGTGACGTTGCCGGTGTTGCGCAGCACGAACGAGTAGGTGACCGTGTCGCCGGCGACGCCCGCCGCACCCGCGGCGAGGGTGCCGGACTTCGTCAGCGTGACGGCCGGCGAGGCCGCGGCGGTCGGCGTGACGACCTGGGGCGAGACCGCCGAGACGGCGGCGCCCGACGGGGCCGTGCCGGTCGCGGCGGCCGTGTTGCGCACGGACCCGGCGTCGACGTCGGCCTGGGTCAGCGTGTACGTCGCGGTGGCCGTGACCGTCTGGCCCGGCGCGAGGGTGCCGGCCGCGCCCGGCCAGGTCGGCGTCAGCGCGGACAGCCGGGGCAGCGGGTCGCTGACCGAGACGCCGGTGAGGGTGACGTTGCCGCTGTTGCGGGCCGAGAACGAGTACGTGACGGTGCTGCCGACGCCGGCGGAGCCGCCGACGAGCGCGCTCTTGGTCGTGACGAGGGACGGCGCCGCCGCGACCGTGGTGACCACCGCCTCCGCACTCGTGGCGCTCGTCGTGGTGCCGGTCGGCGTGCGCCCGGTCACCGACGCGGTGTTCCGCACGGCCCCGGCGTCGACCTGCGCCTGCGTCAGGGTCGAGGTGGCTGTGGCGGTGGCGGTCTGACCGGGGGCGAGCGTGCCCGCGGCGCCCGGCCAGGTGACGACGGGCGTCGACAGGCCGGCGAGCGAGTCGGTCAGCGCGACGCCGGTGAGGGTGACGTTGCCGTTGTTCGTGAACGAGATCGACCAGGTGACGCGGTCGCCGACGACGCCCGCGGCACCGGCGGCGAGCGCCCCCGTCTTCGTGACGCCGAGGCCCGGCGCAGCGGTCAACGGGGTCGTGCGCGCCGCGCTCGCACGGGGTTGCTGACCGCCGTCGGGGTCGGTGCCGACGAGGGTCGCCGTGTTGGCGACCGATCCGGCGTCGACGTCGGCCTGCCGGAGCACGTAGGTCGCCGTGGCCACGACGGCCTGTCCGCCGGTCAGCGTCCCCGCTGCGCCGGGCCAGGCGTACGACACGGCCGAGAGGCCGGGCAGCGGGTCGGTGACGGCAACCCCGGTCAGCGTCGACTGGCCCGAGTTAGTGGCGGTGAAGGTGTAGGTCAGCGTGTCGCCCGCTCGACCGGTCGCGCCGGCGGCCAGGGCGCTCGTCTTGGCGAGGGCGAGCGCCGTCACCTGGACGGTGGTGCTGTCGCTGTCCTCCGCGAGGAACGCCCCGGCCACCGTCCTGGCCGTGGCGGTCGCCGTCGAGACGTACTGCTGGCCGGACCCGCCGTTCGCGGTGCAGGTGTACGTGTACGACTCCTGCGGCGCGAGGGTGAGGCCGGTCAGCGTCCTGGCGCAGTCGGCCTGGTCGTCGCTGACCACGATGGACTGCAGCGTGCCCGCGCCCGAGTTCGTGAGGCGCACCGTGAAGGTGGCCGGCTCGCCCGCCAGCCGCGACTGCACGTCCGCGGTGCCGTCGGCCGACTTGTCGACCTGCAGCCCCGCGGTCGGCACCGACAGCACCGCGTTGCGGAGCAGGTAGGAGTCGCCCGAGGTGCTGATCCGCAGGTCGATGCGGCTGTCGCCGCTCTGCACGGCGGTCAGCGAGTTGGTGGTGACGTCGACGCTCTGGTTGGTGAAGGGCGTGCCGGTCTGCGTGTACCGGGTCGAGCCGAGCGCCTGGCCGACCCCGTAGTTGCCCGTCGCGCCGTTGGCGTTGGGCAGCTGCGTGTAGGTCGACGAGCTCGCCCTGCTGTACTCGACGGTGTCGCCCGTGATGTTCCGGTCGCCCTCGAACAGCGTGAAGCCGGCCCGCGTGCCGGCGCCGACGGCCGTGAACCCCGCGAAGGCGACGGTCAAGGGCGTGTCGGTCGAGGCCTGGCGCACGTGCCCCTCGTAGAAGATGACCCGCTTCGGCGCCGACGCCGCGTTGCCCGCGACGTAGCTGCCGTAGTCGTAGACGACCGTCAGCGACCAGCCGGCGTAGCAGCCGGCGCCGGTGGGGGTCCAGATGTTGCCCGCCGACACCGTGAGGGGGCTGCCGGTCGCCGCACCGGCGAAGGCCGACGTGACGTCTGCGCTCGCGCTGTAGTACTGCGGCTGCGACGCGACCGGCTGGTCGACGAGGACGCTGGCGGGGGCGATGGAGGTGGGGGCCGCGGTGCCGCTGCCGACCCGCAGCTGGGCCGCGCGCGTCAGGTAGCCGTTCGCCGCGCCTCCGGGGAGCGTCGTCGTGCCGCGTGCCGTGCTGGGGGCCGTGCAGGCGGTCTGCGAGACGTTGTACGACCCGGTGTTGGCGCTCCAGCTGAGGAAGGCCTTCGCGACGGACGCCCCGGCCGGGATGGTGACCTGCGCGCTCGAGGAGTTCGTCGTGAAGCCGGAGACCGAGTTCGTGGCGACCATGGCGAAGTTGTCGTTGACGTTCTGCGCGTTGGTCGACGTCGAGTGCAGCTCGGCGCAGGTGCCCGCGCCGGAGATGTTCAGCGTCTGGCACGCGAGCACGCCGTTGCCCGCCATGACGAAGTCGCCGTTGACGGTGGCTTGGTAGTTGGGTGCCGTGCCGCTGTTCGTCCCCCACTGCACGACGGCGGCGTCGGCCTGCTCGACGGGCGTGAGGCTCAGCCCGACGACGGCGACGGCCACGGCGAGCACGCCCGCGAGCGCACGCACGAGCGGCGGGCGACGCCGTTCGTCCCTGCGTGCCCTGTGGCGTGGCTTCTGCACTCTGGCCCCTGACGGCATCGGTTCTGGCCGGCTGGTGAGGCAGCGGCGGTCCGCACCGCGTCCGTACCCCGAGGAGGAGGTGGTCGAGACGGTGCATCGACAACTCTATGAAGAAGCGATGGAGGAAGGAAGGGCTGACACCCCCTCAGGCGTCCCCCGTTCGGGGCACGCCGCCCCCTCCAGTCGCCCGTCTGGCCGACCGTCCTGTACCCCGTTCACCTCGCCTCCCCGACCTGCTCGCACCGCCAATCACCTCGCCTCCTCGTGCTCGTGCCGGCGCCTCCTCGTGCTCGTGCTCGTTCTGCCGAGGGCGGGTCTTCCGGCTCGAGGGCGGGTCGTCCCGGACCCGCCCTCGGCCCGAGAGGCCCGCCGTCGACAAATGTTCACGGCGGCTCGCTAGCCTCCGGCCATGAGCGGACTCGTGCCTGACCTCGTCGCTGTCGTCGCGTTGCTCACCAACGGTCTCGTGGCGGGCCTGTTCTTCGCCTTCGCGGTCGCGGTGTCGCCGGGGCTGCGTCGGCTCGACGACGTCGCCTTCACCGGAGCGTTCCGCGCGATCAACACGGCGATCCTGCGCCCGTCGTTCCTCCTCGTGTTCGTCGCGGCACCCGCCACCGCGGTGCTGCTCGCGGTGCTGCACGTCATCGACGGCAGTTCGACGAGCACCTGGGCGGTCGGCGCGGCGGCCGCCTCGGTCGCCACGTTCGTCATCACGGTCGCGCGCAACGTGCCGCTGAACGAGGCGCTCGCTCGGGCGGACGTGTCCGGGCCGACCTCGGCGAGCGCCGCGCGACGTGCGTTCGAGTCGCCGTGGGCCCGGTGGAACACCGTCCGCACGCTGACGGGCGTCTGCGCCGTCCTCGGCCTCGCAGCCACCGCGGTCGCGGCTGCCTGACCCGCCGAACCCACGTGCTTCGCCGCGCCGCGCTGCGCCGCTGGCTGGCCCGCTGGCTGCCCCGGCCCCTCGGCCAGCGCCACACCGCGTTTCGGACAACGCACCGGGACTAGACACGGTGCGTCGCACGAAACGCGGTGCAGTGCAGGTGGCGCGGCTCGGCGAGCGCCGGGCACGCCCGGGTCAGGCCTCGGCGGCAACACCGGCAGAGCCGAGCGCGATCGCCTCGCGCAGGTCGGCGGCGAACTCTGCCGGCCGCTCCCACGCGGCGAAGTGCCCGCCCGCCGGGTGCTCGTGGAACGCGCGCACGTCGAAGAGCCGCTCGGCGAACGACCGCGGGGCGTTCGCCAGGTCGCCGGGGAAGATCGACAGCACCGCAGGCACCGCCGCCTCTACCCGCTCGTTGGTCGAGGGCTCCCGCAGAGCGTAGGGGCCGAACGACGTGCCGATCGTGCCTGTGAACCAGTAGGCGGAGACCCAGGTGAGCACGTCGTCGTCGCTGAACACCGCCTCCATCCCGTCCTCGACCGAGCGGTCGCTCCACGACCAGAGCTTCTCGCCGATCCACGCGAGCAGGCCCGCCGGGGAGTCGCCGAGAGCCACTGCGAGCGTGCCCGGCTTGGTCGCGTGCTCGTGGGCGTAGCCGCCCTCGGCAGCCTGCCACTGCTCGCGGCGGTCGGCGTAGGCACGCTCCTCGCCGGTGAGGTCGTCGGGCAGCTCGGCGGCCAGGTGCCCCTGCGGCACGTCGGTGAGGTGCACGGCCGAGACCGCCTGGCCGTGGCGGCGCAGCATCGCCTCGGCGACGTACGCCCCGATGTCGCCGCCGCTGACCACGTACCGGTCGTGGCCGAGCCGGTGCATCGCGGCCGCGACCACGTCGGCCATGTCGGTGCCCGACATGCCCCCGACAGCCGAGGAGGCGCTGAACGGGTACCCGGGCAGGGCGGGCACCACGACCGTCGCGTCGCCCAGCAGCGGCAGCACCTTCTCGAAGCGCAGCACCGAGTCGGGCCAGCCGTGCAGCAGCACGACCACCGGGGCGTCGGGCGCACCGCGGCGGTGCACGACGCGGAGGGGGACGGCACCGTCGACGAGCTCCCACGGCAGGTCGAGGACCCGCTGCTCACGCACCCGCCAGTCGTAGCCGTCCGCCCAGCGGGTGAGCAGCCGCTCGAGCCACGCGGAGTCGACTCCGTGCCGAGGCTCGAGCGCCGAGGGCAGGTCGACGCGTCGTCGGCGGGCGAGGCGTTCCCGGAGGTCGACCACCGCCTCCTCGGCGACGCGTGCCGGGGCCAGGGTCTGGGCGTTCGTGTGCATGGCGGCACCCTACGGCTCGGGGCCGACACGGGCCGCTACGATCGCGGCATGGGGACCGAGGGGGGACCGGAGCCGGCTGGCGACGCCGACCCGGCCGACGCGCAGCACGCTGCTGGCGCGGAGCACGCTGCTGGCGCGGAGCCCGCGGCCGACGAGCGGCACCCGGCCGACGCGCAGCCCTCACCGGACGAGCAGCCGATCGACGAGACGCGGCCGGACGCGAGGTGGGCGGCCCCGGCGCTGATGGCCGCGGCCTTCTTCCTGGCCGCGCTCTCGGGGATCCCCCGCACCGACGCGCTCGGCACCGTGTTCTTCCTGGCGTTCGGCGTCCTCCTGGTCGGGATCGCCGTCGTGCTGAGGCGGCACTGGTTCCGTCTCTTCGCCGACCGCATGGAGTACAGCTCGCTGTCGGGCAGGGCCCAGGTGATGTGGTTCCGTGACGTCGAGGAGGCGGTGCTGCGAGAGGGCTCCTTCGGCGGGGCCCCGATCCTGAAGGTGCGATCGAGCACGGGCCAGGAGCTCAGCTGGGACGCGAGGCCGAGGAAGGGCGACCCCGGCCTGGTCACCGAGAGGCGGATCAAGGCGGTCAACGAGGCCCTGCTCGCGTCCGGCGTCGAGGTCGACTCGCAGAACTACATGCGGACGGGGCCGTTCCGCATGTGGCGCGTCTGACGCCGGTCGCCTACCGCTCCGCGGCGGCCTCCGGCCCCTGTGCGGCCGCTGCCGGATCCATCCAGCCGAGCTCGACGACGTTGCCGTCAGGGTCGGAGAGCTGGCGCTGGTACATGAAGCCGAGGTCGGCGGCGGGGCGCTCCTCGACGCCGCCGCTCGCGAGGCCCGCCGAGGCCATCTCGTCGACGCGTCCACGGCTCTCGACCATGAGCGCGGTCATGGTCGAGACGGTCGTCGACGGGTCGCCGGCGGGTCGGTCAGTGAACGTCTGGAAGAAGTCGCGCACGAGCAGCATGAAGGCGGCCTTGTCCTCCTCGACGACGATGCAGGCGGCGTTGTCGTCGCTGAACGCGGGGTTCTGCCTGAAGCCGAGCGCGGTGTAGAAGGCGACCGCGCGGCCGAGGTCGGTCACGGGCAGGTTGACGAACAGCATGGGGACTCCTCTGTCGGCGATGCGCTGGTGCTCGCGATGGTCCACCCCGGAGCGGCTCGGGTCAAGGGCCGCTGGCCAGAGAACGCCGTCACTCGCCGCGGCCGGGTCTCCGCCCGCCGTGGGGAGTACAGCTGGTCACGAGAACGACCCGAGAGACAGGAACCCCATGACCACCTTCAGCCACGTCACCGTCGTCGGCGCCGGCGTCCTCGGCGCCCAGATCGCCTTCCAGATCGCGAGCCACGGCGTCGCGGTCCGTGCCTGGGACGTCGACGACGACGCCGTCACGGCCGCCGAGGCGCGCCTCCGGTCGATCGTCGAGCAGTACGTCGGCGACCTCGGCGACGAGCACCGGCAGGCAGCCGAGGAGGCGGTGGCCGGGATCGCCCTCACCACCGACCTCGCCGAGGCGGTCGCCGACGCCGACCTCGTGGTCGAGGCCGTGCCGGAGACGCTCGAGCTCAAGCAGGGCGTCTACGCGCGGCTCGCCGCCGCGGCGCCCGAGCACACGATCTTCGCGACGAACTCGTCGACCCTGCTGCCGAGCCAGCTCGCCGACGCGACGGGCCGCCCCGAGAAGTTCCTCGCGCTGCACTTCGCCAACCACATCTGGCGGCAGAACACGGCCGAGATCATGGGCAGCCCGCGGACCGACCCCGCCGTCTTCGACCAGGTCGTGGCCTTCGCGGGCGAGATCGGGATGGTGCCGATCCCCCTCCACAAGGAGCAGCCCGGCTACGTGCTGAACTCGCTGCTCGTGCCGTTCCTCGGCGCGGCGTCCGAGCTCCTCCTGCGCGGCGTGGCCGACCCCGAGACGATCGACGCCACCTGGCGCATCGGAACGGGTGCCCCGATGGGGCCGTTCCAGATCTTCGACATCGTCGGCCTGCGGACCGCCTACGCCATCTCGGCGGCCAGCGACGAGGAGGGGGCCCAGCTCTGGGCGGACCACCTCAAGACGAACTACCTCGACCAGGGCAAGCTCGGGGTCGAGTCGGGCGAGGGCTTCTACTCGTACCGGTGACGGTGCGGCCGTGCCGAACAGTCGTCTCTCTCGGCACGGTCCACGGGCCGAGGAGCAGACTGCGTCCATGACCGACACCACCACGAACCGTCCCGCAGCCGCCTCCGGCACCTTCAGCATCGGTGGGGACCTGCCCACCACCCGCCTCGGCTACGGCACCATGCAGCTCACCGGCCCCGGCGTCTGGGGCGAGCCGAGCGACCGCGCCGAGGCCGTCCGCGTCATCCGCCGTGCCGTCGAGCTCGGCGTGACGTTCTTCGACAGCGCCGACGCCTACGGCCCCGCCGTCACCGACGGCCTCCTGCGTGAGGCCCTCCACCCCTACGCCGACGACATCGTCGTCGCCACCAAGGTCGGCAACACCCGCCAGGGCCCGGGTCAGTGGACGCCGCTCGGCGTCCCGGCCTACCTCCGTCAGCAGGTCGAGATGAACCTCCGCCACCTCGACGTGGAGCGCATCGACCTCCTGCAGCTGCACCGCATCGACCCGAACGTCCCCCTCGAGGACCAGGTCGGCGAGCTGGGCGCGCTGCGCGACGAGGGCAAGATCCGCCACATCGGCCTCAGCGAGGTCAGCATCGACGAGGTGAAGGCGGCACAGGCGGTCGCCCCGATCGTCTCCGTGCAGAACCTCTTCAACCTGACCGACCGCTCCGCCGAGCCGCTGCTCGACTGGGCGACCGAGAACGGCCTGGCGTTCATCCCCTGGTTCCCGCTCGCCACCGGCGGCCTGACCGGTTCGGACAGCCCGCTCACGAAGCTCGCCGAGCAGCACGAGGCCACCCCGGCGCAGCTCGCCCTCGCCTGGCTCCTCAAGCGCTCGCCCGCGATGCTGCCCATCCCCGGCACGTCGAGCATCGCCCACCTCGAGGACAACCTCGCCGGCGCGACCATCGAGCTCACCGACGCCGAGTTCGACGCGCTCACCGACGCCGTCAGCTGACCCGAGGCTGCGTCTCGGATCCCTCCGCAGCACGCGCGACGAGAAAAGCCCCGGAACCCGGTGAGACTGGGTTCGCGGGGCTTTCTCGTGGCGGTACCGGTGGGATTTGAACCCACATGACCACACCCGGTGGATCGGGATAGACGCCACATTTGCCTCGTAAATGAGTGAAATTGAGGCGGTTGCTCACACCCTGGATCGGGTCCGTGCAGGCTTTCCGTTACTGCTGCGTTACTGCTCGAGCCGCAGGCGACGCGCGCTGTCGAGGGCGACGGCCACGCTCGCGAGGTCGTCCTCGTAGAGATCTGAGTACGTATCGAGGGTCATGGCTGCGGATGCGTGTCCCAGCATTCTCTGGGCAGCCTTGACGTTGGCGCCAGCGCTGATGGCGAGCGAGGCCGCAGTGTGACGGAGGTCGTGCGGGTTCAGTTTCGACATCATGTTTGGCTCCGCGTTTCCGCTGGCGCGCGCGTCTGCGGGGTGACCGTCATCGTGCCGTCCCTCGACCTCGGCAGGATCGACGAAGGGATCGGGCGCTCTCGGGCTTCCGCAGGACTGTGTCCGCGTCCATCGGCCAGTGCGGCTTGCCGTCAGGTAAGGCCTGGTCGGGCTGGCCCTGGTCACGCTGAGACGTATAAGACGAGTTGACCGGCGGCGGCGGTGCCGCCGCCTCAACCCGAGGGACCGTCACGTCAACCTATAGAGTTGTCAGGTGACCAGACGTCCTACCGCCGACTTGTTCGCTGTCGCCGCTGGCGTGGTCCTTGCACTTGCTGGATGCTCGAGCGAATCAGCGCCGGCCCCGGCGGTTCAGACACCTCCTCCCGGGATGAGCTCCAGTGCGGAGTCGTTTGTCGGGGGCGCGTGGGCGTCAAACCCTGTCAAAGACAGTGGCGCGTGTCAGCTCGCCGTCGACGCCTACTGCTGGGCCGTTCAAGTCGGAGACACGAATGGCTGCGATAAGGGCTTCGCATTCGAGTGGCAGATCGAGGATGCCTACGGTGACGCCGCTGGGACGGGGCGTGAGCGGGTCTTGACAATGGCGGCCAACGAGTTCCAGGACGTCGGCTTCCGCATCGTCACACTTCAAGGGTCAAGCACGACGAGCGCTGTCACCATCACGAGCGCGGCCTGCATCTAATTCGATGCGGCGACTCCTCCACAGGGACGCGCTCAGCTCGCCGCGGCGCTGTAGCCTGTGGAGACGCGGACTCCGCCATCTCGAGTCGCGAGAGCGTCGTCGCATGATCAGTGGGCCTGAGCTCCGAGACCGGTTCGAGTTCTTCGTCCTCCGCCGGGAGTGCGACCCGCACTCAGAGTCGGAGGAGGTCGCCGCCTACTGTGCGCGCTCGGGCCCTCGACGATCTCCTGGCGGAGCGGATGTGACGCCAGCGACGACCCCACCTTCCTCGCCCGAGCAACGTGGCGAACCCTGCCGCCAGCCACCCCCTTCATATAGAGTCATTCCAACGAACATATGGAGGCCAGGATGGCGATGACGAGCGTAGATGTGGACACAGAGCTGCTGACGGCGGCCAAGAGCATCCTCGGCGTGAGGACGACGAAGGACGCCATCAACCAGGCTCTCGGCGACATCGTCAAGAGGCAGCGTCAACTCGATGCCCTGGCCACGCTGAGTGTCATCGAAGTCGACGTCGATCCGCGGGCTGAGGAACTCAGAGACGGCGACGCGTGAGCATCGGCCACCTGGGTCTGCAGCTCACTGAAGAAGACGAGTGGGCGGCGGCTTCGCGTCGGCCCCGCTTCATCATCGACAACTCGGCCTGGCAGCGCGTGGCAACCGAGCCGGCGGTCCGCGCATCCATCGAGGCGATCATCCGGACGACCGCACCAGACGACATCCTCATCTGCCCGCCCGTCGCTGCCGAGTACGGCTACAGCGCTCCAAGCGCCAAGGACCACTCCGCGATCGTGCTGACACTCGCCAGCGCCTTTTCGGACTGCTCGATGCACCCGGAAGTGCGAGAGGTCGCGGGCATCCAGTCGGCCCTCTTCGCCGCGGGGATGGGCAGGTCAGCGGGAGCGACCGACATCCTCATCGCCGCGTACGCCGTCCTGAATCACGCCACCGTCGTGCACTACGACCGGGACTTCACATACATCGCACGGGCCTACCCCGACCTGAAGCAGCAGTGGGTCGTTGCCGAGGGCAGCCTCTGACCCGCTCCCAGCGGATGCCCGCGCAGAGCTGACGCCGGCCGCCGGCGGCAAGGCGAAGCCCCGCCGAGCGCGATGCACGGCGGGGCTTCGAGGGGCGGATGCGAAGCAGCCCGAGTTCGAGTCTCGGCTACTCCTTCTCGAGGCGCACAGTGGTCGTGGTGCCCATCAGGCTGGCCTTGTAGCTGACCTCGCCATCCTCGAAGGTGAAGTCCTTCGAGTCATCGGTCGAGGCGAGCATCGCCGAGTCGGTCGCGGCGGCATCGCGCGTCGACGTCCAGGTGTAGGGCGAAGCGTCGTCAGCGGGAGGCGTGAAGGTGCCGACCCAGAAGATCGACTCCGTGTCACCACCGTCGCTGACCCAGTTGACGGTGATCGTGTCGCCGGTGATGACGGCGGCCTGGTACGCGTCATCGCTACCGGAGTTGGTCTGCTTCCACGTCCCGGCGAGGTCGGGCGCCGCAGCTGCTTCGGGAGTCGCCTCGGCAGAGGGCGCGCTGCTCGATCCGGCGTCCGAGTCAGCCTTGGACGAGTCGGGAGAGTCGGAGCCGCTGCAACCAGTGAGGCCGAGAGCTGCGACGAGGGCCACCGAGGCCAGCGAGATGAGGTGCTTGTTCATGATGAGGCTCATCCTGGCAGACCGTGACAGTTGCTCATCCCTCGAGGCCGGCGCGACGGACAGGAGCGCAACTCGTAGGCTCGTCGCATGACGAACACCTGGCCGGCCATCCAGATCGCCCTGTCCGCCGTCGTGCTCGTGTGCGCGGTGATCCTGATCGCTGGCGACAGCCAGCTGGTCGGCGCGCTGATGGCCATCAGCTCTGTGGCCTCCATCGCCGTCGCCGCGCGGACCATCGTGGTGAACCGACGCACCGAGCAGCTCCGCGCCGCCCTCGAGGCGAGCGAAGTGTAGGTACCTACACTTGGGGCCCGACACGACAGAAGCCCCTCAGCCGCCCCTGACTGCGGGGCTTCGACATGGGGTGCGTCGGTCGGCGCCGGATGCACATCCGGGCCGTGGACCCTATGGTGCAGCTATGACGCAGACCGACCCCGACGTGGGCGAGTCCCACAAACCCCAGACACGACCCGTAGACCGGGCGCATGACCAGCGCACTGGAGTGCCTGTCTGGGCGCTCGTCATCTCCACGATCGCGGCCCTCGCCATCGGCGGGGCCATCGCCTACGGCGGCACCCAGCCCGATCTAGTCTCAGCGCGCGAGGAGACAGCCAATGTGCAGGCGCAACTCGACGAAGTGCAGAGCGAACTCGACGGCGTCAGGTCCTGCGTCTTCACCAGCTCAGGCAGCATCGGCACCGCGATTGACGACATGTCGACTGACAACGAGGACATGTGGGACGCAATCGTCGACTACACGACATCACGCGATCTTCCTGGTCTTGGCGATACGGCGATCTCGGCGAAACTTGACCACGAATCCGACCACGAAGCTGCTGTTGCTGGCCTCATCGAAGCCACGAGCTGTTGAGCAGACAGCCCTTGAGGAGGGGCGCGTCCCAGTGACCCTTGTCGTGGTCGGCGTTTTCAGCCTGGGGCACCGGGACTACCTCGTCGCGTAGGGCGCCGACGACAACGATCTCGGCTTCAAGGGTCCTGCGTAACGCTGATCCACCGGCGCCAGCGCAGGCCGGCTACTAGGGCGGCGGCCAGACCTCAGGCTCGGGAGTCGACCGAGCGATCAGCGCGCGGATCTCGGGGTCGTGCTGCACGGCCCACGCCACGGCGGAGTTGAACGACGTAGCCGTGTGCGCCCAGGGGCGGCCGCCGGCGTCATCGCGGCAGTGCGCGTAGACGTCGAAGACGTAGCCGCCGCGCACGGTGCGGCTCTTCAGGTAGCCGAGCGGGGCAGCCTCACCGACGCGGATCAGCCATAGCCCTTGCGCTCAAGGGAACGGCGGGATCGCGTACCGGTGCTGATGTGGCCTCCGCCTCAACAGCGTCCGCGTGGTGAGACCATTTCGCAACCGCGAGACTGGGCGACCGACCGGCAGGAGATCGAGGGGTCTAAGCACAGCACCCTGTGGCCGCTTTATGCACCATCGGTACACCAGAAGCATCCTGCAAATGAAGAAAGCCCCTGCCTGAGCAGGGGCTTTCTGTGGCGGTACCGGTGGGATTTGAACCCACGGTGGAGTCAACCCCCACACATGTTTTCGAGACATGATCCTTCGGCCGCTCGGACACGGTACCGGGAGAGAGCTTAGTACATCCGTGCCCCCGTGTCGAAATCCGCCTCCGGCCACGGTGAACCGGCGGAGAGTGCTGCCCCGAGGCCAGCAGCGAGCGCATCGCGACGGTTCGCCGCGCCTCCTCGAGAGGCCACAGATCGACTCCGGAGACGCGTGCGAGGTCGATCCGGGCGGTCTCGCGGCTCCGACCTGACCGCCGGGCGTACGCTCCCCGCATGCCCACCCGTCACCCCCTCGCCTTCTTCTCCGGAGTCGGCGTCACCCTCGCCGCGGGCGGGGCCCTCTTCGCCGTCTGGCGCCGCGCGCTGCGCAGCCAGCGCTCCGCCGCCGCGACCCTGAACGACCTGCTGCCGGTGCACTCCGCCTGGTGGCGCGACCGCTTCGACCGCAAGGGCAAGCTGCTCTACGTCGCGCTCGGCGACTCGACCGCGCAGGGCATCGGGGCGTCGAGCCCGGCGCGGAGCTACGTGGGCAGGTTGTCGGTGCGGATCCGGCACGCGACCCGCACCTCCGTCCGGGTCGTCAACCTCAGCGTCAGCGGGGCCACGACGTGGCTCTGCCGCAAGGACCAGCTGCCCAAGCTCGCGAAGTACCAGCCGGACATCGTGACGGTCGCCATCGGCGCGAACGACATCATCGACTTCGACGCCGAGACCTTCGAGCGCAACCTGCGGCACATCTACGAGGCGCTGCCGAGCCACGCGATCGTCGCGGACCTGCCGACGATGTGGATCCCCGAGCGCGAGCACCGCATCGCCGAGGCGAACGCGATCGTGCGGCGCCTCGCCGACGAGCTCGGCCTGACCGTGGCTCCCCTCTACGACACGACGCGCAAGCAGGGGCTCGTCCGGACGTTCCGCAACTCGGCGGGCGACCTGTTCCACCCGAACGACCGCGGGTACCGCGTCTGGGCCAGCGCCTTCGAGCCGGCCATCGCCGCCCGCGTCGCGCGGATCGCCGCCGACCACGCCGTCACGGACGCCGACGCCAGCGTGCACGACGCCGCGACCGCGGGCTCGACGGCCCGCACCGCCGAGC
>NZ_CAUPYL010000038.1:0-17045 GCF_963515265.1 uncultured Frigoribacterium sp. | reverse complement strand
CCGCCCTGCCCGCCCCGGCGCCCCCGCCGGCCCCCGGCTGCCCCGACGCGTCCCGCCCACCCCGTCGGGTGGGGGGGGGCCTTGAGGCGCGGACCGCGACGGGACACGAACTCCCGACGTGGCCGCACGCCGGGCGCCCGGTCTGCGCCGTCTCCGGCCCCGCACCTCCTAAGGTGGGGGGATGCTGGTGTTGACGCGCAAGGTCGGGGAGCGGATCCTCATCGGTGACGACATCGTCATCACCGTCCTCGACTCCCGTGGTGACGGCGTCCGCATCGGCATCGACGCCCCCCGCGGCGTGAAGATCCAGCGCGAAGAGGTCGTCAAGGCCGTGACCGAGGCCAACGTCGAGGCCGCCGGCGCGACCTCCGCGGCCGACGCCGAGGCCCGCCTCCGTGCCGCCCTGGGCGCCCCCGCGCCCCGCGCCGACCAGTAGCGGCCCGCGGGTACGCCCGCCCGCGCGCCCGCCGGGACACTGCACCGCATCTCGTGCACCGCACCGCGTCCAGACCCGGTGCGTCGTACGGGACCCGGTGCGATGGCCCGCAGGCGGCAGCAGGCAGCCAGCAGCCTCAGCGGCTCCCGAACACGCTCCGCGACGGCTCCGGCGACGGCACCGCGGTCGCGTCCGTGACGACCGGCGCCCCGGCGACGAAGTCGCGCAGCTCGCGTCCGTGCACGACCTTCGCCGGCAGCGGGTCCGACGAGTAGAGCCGCGGCATGCGGTCGGTGGGCAGCGGCGAGGGCGAGCCGATCAGCACGACGTTGCCGAACCTCCTGCCCTTGAGGGTGGCCGGGTCGGCGACCGCGGCGACGTGCTCGAAGACGGTCGACAACGTCGACGCCTGCCCGCGGGCGAAGGCCAGCCCGGCCCCGTCGGCCGAGTTCACGATCAGCATGCCCGTCGGCGACAGGAACGTGGAGGCGGCCGTGTAGAACTCGAGGCTCGTCACGTGAGCGGGGATGCGCGACCCGCCGAAGACGTCGACGACGAGCAGGTCGACCGACCCGCGCAGCCCGGCCGGCAGCTTCTCCATCACCTCGCGGGCGTCCCCGTAGCGGAGCCGGATGGAGGCGCCCCTCGGGAACGGCAGCCGCTCGCGCACCAGCGCGATCAGGTCGGCCTCGAGCTCGATCACCTGCTGGCGCGAGCCGGGCCTCGTCGCCTCGACGTACCGAGGCAGCGTGAGCGCGCCGCCGCCGAGGTGCAGGGCCGTCAGCGGCCCCTCGGGCAGCAGGTCGATGGCGTGGCCGATGCGGCGTACGTACTCGAAGGCGAGGTGCGTGGGATCGTCGAGGTCGACGTGCGACTGCGGGGTGCCGTCGACGACGAGGGTGAACGAGCCGGGCCGGTGCCTGTCTTCGTCGACGCGGGCGAGCCCCGCTCCGATCGAGACCTCGGCGGGCGGGTCGTCGTGGGGTGCGGCCATGTCCCGATCCTCCCACCGAGGAGGCGCGGGCGGAATTCCGCGGGATCGCCTGCGTTATACCCGAGGTCAGCCCCGAGGTCAACGACAGGGCTTGCCAGGCGTGTCCGAGCTGCATAGTATTGACCTTTGCGCTCCCTCGTGCGTCCCGTCGTCATATCTCGGTCGACGACGCACATCCGAGACAGTCCCCCGAATATCGCGGCGGGGGCGTCCTCGGTCTCGGCCTCCGGCACGGTCCAGCGACCCTGCCGCGCGGCCGACGGTTCCCGGGAGGGCCGTTCACCACCCACTCATACTGTCCGACAGTGATGACCCGACGGGGTCCACGGAGGTAACTTCCTTGGCTGCTGCGAACACCGCATCCACCAACTCGCCCAAGAACGGCCGTGGCGCCTCGCGCCTCTCGTTCGCCAAGATCACCGACACGCTCACGGTCCCCGACCTCCTGGCGCTGCAGACCGAGAGCTTCGACTGGCTCGTCGGCAACGACATCTGGAAGACCCGCCTCGCCGAGGCGACCGAGCAGGGTCGCACCGACCTCGCGCTGCACTCCGGCCTGGAGGAGATCTTCGAGGAGATCTCCCCGATCGAGGACCTCGGCGAGACCATGCAGCTCAGCTTCACGGCTCCCGAGCTCGAGGACCCGAAGTACTCCATCGACGAGTGCAAGGAGCGCGGCAAGACCTACGCCGCCCCCCTCTACGTCAACGCCGAGTTCATGAACCACCTCACCGGTGAGATCAAGACCCAGACGGTCTTCATGGGCGACTTCCCCCTCATGACCGAGCGCGGCACGTTCATCATCAACGGCACCGAGCGCGTCGTCGTGTCGCAGCTGGTCCGCAGCCCCGGCGTCTACTTCGAGCGCGCCTCCGACAAGACGTCCGACAAGGACATCTACTCGGCTCGCGTCATCCCCAGCCGCGGTGCCTGGCTCGAGTTCGAGATCGACAAGCGCGACCAGGTCGGCGTCCGCATCGACCGCAAGCGCAAGCAGAGCGTCACCGTCTTCCTCAAGGCCCTCGGCCTGACCAGCGAAGAGATCACGGAGAAGTTCCAGGGCTTCGCGTCCATCGAGGCCACCCTCGAGAAGGACGCCATCCTCACGAAAGAGGAGGCCCTCAAGGACATCTACCGCAAGCTCCGTCCCGGCGAGCAGGTCGCCGCCGAGGCCGCGCGTGCGCTCCTCGACAACTTCTACTTCAACCCGAAGCGCTACGACCTGGCGAAGGTGGGTCGCTACAAGATCAACCGCAAGCTCGGCATCGACGCGCCCCTCGGCGACTCGGTCCTGACCGTCGACGACATCGTCGCGACGATCAAGTACCTGGTCTCGCTGCACGCTGAGCAGAAGACGATCGACGGCACCCGCGACGGCGAGTCCGTCGAGCTGCGCCTCGACGTCGACGACATCGACCACTTCGGCAACCGTCGCATCCGCGCGGTCGGCGAGCTGATCCAGAACCAGGTCCGCACCGGCCTGTCCCGCATGGAGCGCGTCGTCCGCGAGCGCATGACCACGCAGGACATCGAGGCGATCACCCCGCAGACCCTGATCAACGTGCGCCCCGTCGTCGCCGCGATCAAGGAGTTCTTCGGCACGTCGCAGCTCTCGCAGTTCATGGACCAGAACAACCCGCTGTCGGGCCTGACGCACAAGCGTCGCCTCAGCGCGCTCGGCCCCGGTGGCCTGAGCCGCGAGCGCGCCGGCGTCGAGGTCCGCGACGTCCACCCGTCGCACTACGGCCGCATGTGCCCGATCGAGACCCCGGAAGGCCCGAACATCGGCCTGATCGGCTCGCTCGCGTCGTTCGCCCGCATCAACTCGTTCGGCTTCATCGAGACGCCCTACCGTCGTGTCAACGGCGGCAACGTCAGCACCACGATCGACTACCTCACCGCCTCTGAAGAGGACGAGTTCGTCGTCGCCCAGGCCAACGCCCCGCTCGACGACGACTTCAACTTCGTCGACGACAAGGTGCTGGTCCGCAAGAAGGGCGGCGAGGTGGAGCTCGTCGCGAAGGACGAGGTCGACTACATGGACGTCTCGCCGCGCCAGATGGTGTCGGTCGCGACCTCGCTCATCCCGTTCCTCGAGCACGACGACGCCAACCGCGCCCTCATGGGCGCCAACATGCAGCGTCAGGCCGTCCCGCTGGTCCGCAGCGAGAGCCCCCTGGTCGGCACCGGCATGGAGGGCTACACGGCCATCGACGCCGGCGACGTCGTCACCGCCGACGCCGCAGGTGTCGTCACCGAGGTCTCGGCCGACGTCGTCACCGTCCAGCTGGACGAGGGCGGCACGCAGGACTACTACCTGCGCAAGTTCGACCGCTCGAACCAGGGCGCCAGCTACAACCACCGCGTGATCGTCGACGCCGGTCAGCGCATCGAGGTCGGCGAGGTCATCGCCGACGGCCCTGCGACCGAGAACGGCGAGCTCGCGCTCGGCAAGAACCTGCTCGTCGCGTTCATGCCGTGGGAGGGCTACAACTACGAGGACGCGATGATCCTGTCGCAGAACCTCGTGAAGGACGACACTCTCTCCTCGATCCACATCGAGGAGTACGAGGTCGACGCCCGCGACACGAAGCTCGGCAAGGAGGAGATCACCCGTGACCTCCCCAACGTCAGCCCCGACCTGCTGGCCGACCTCGACGACCGCGGCATCATCCGGATCGGTGCCGAGGTCCGTCCCGGCGACATCCTCGTCGGCAAGGTCACGCCCAAGGGCGAGACCGAGCTGTCGGCCGAGGAGCGCCTCCTGCGCGCCATCTTCAACGAGAAGAGCCGTGAGGTCCGCGACACGTCCCTGAAGGTGCCCCACGGCGAGCAGGGAACCGTCATCGGCGTCAAGGTCTTCGACTCGCAGGACGGCGACGACGAGCTCGGCTCGGGCGTCAACCAGCGCGTCGTGGTGTTCATCGCGCAGCGACGCAAGATCACCGCGGGCGACAAGCTCGCCGGCCGTCACGGCAACAAGGGCGTCATCTCGACGATCCTCCCCGTCGAGGACATGCCGTTCCTCGCGGACGGCACGCCGGTCGACATCATCCTGAACCCGCTGGGCGTCCCCGGTCGCATGAACTTCGGCCAGGTGCTCGAGATCCACCTCGGGTGGATCGCGGCGCAGGGCTGGAACGTCGAGGGCATCCAGGAGTGGGCCAAGAACCTCCCGCCGGAGGCGCTCAGCGCGGCTCCCGGCACGAAGGTCGCCACCCCGGTGTTCGACGGCGCTGCCGAGCGCGAGATCGAGGGTCTCCTCGACTCGACGCTGCCCACGCGTGACGGCGACCGCCTGATCGGCTCCTCGGGCAAGACGATGCTGTTCGACGGTCGCTCGGGAGAACCCTTCCCGAACCCGATCTCGGTCGGCTACATGTACATCCTGAAGCTGCACCACCTCGTCGACGACAAGATCCACGCTCGTTCGACGGGCCCCTACTCGATGATCACGCAGCAGCCCCTGGGCGGTAAGGCCCAGTTCGGCGGACAGCGCTTCGGAGAGATGGAGGTGTGGGCCCTCGAGGCCTACGGCGCCGCGTACGCGCTGCAGGAGCTCCTGACGATCAAGTCCGACGACATCCTCGGCCGCGTCAAGGTCTACGAGGCGATCGTCAAGGGCGAGAACATCCAGGAGCCCGGCATCCCCGAGAGCTTCAAGGTCCTCATCAAGGAGATGCAGTCGCTGTGCCTGAACGTCGAGGTCCTCTCGGCCGACGGCCAGACGGTCAGCCTGCGCGACACGGACGACGAGGTCTTCCGTGCTGCGGAGGAGCTCGGCATCAACATCTCCTCCCGCTTCGAGTCGTCGAACGTCGACGAGATCTAAGCCCCCTTCCCACAACGACACGTCGATACATCTGACAAGGGACTGAATTTTGATCGAAGCAACAACTTTCGATGAGCTGCGGATCGGCCTCGCCACGGCCGAGAACATCCGTGCCTGGTCGCACGGTGAGGTCAAGAAGCCGGAGACCATCAACTACCGCACGCTGAAGCCCGAGAAGGACGGCCTCTTCGGAGAGCAGATCTTCGGGCCGTCGCGTGACTGGGAGTGCGCGTGCGGCAAGTACAAGCGCGTCCGCTTCAAGGGCATCGTCTGCGAGCGCTGCGGCGTCGAGGTCACGAAGTCGTCGGTGCGCCGTGAGCGCATGGGCCACATCGAGCTCGCCGCTCCCGTCACGCACATCTGGTACTTCAAGGGCGTCCCGTCGCGCCTCGGCTACCTGCTCGACATGGCGCCGAAGGACCTCGAGAAGGTCATCTACTTCGCCGCCTACATGGTGATCTCGATCGACGACGAGGGCCGTCACGCCGACATGCCCGGACTCGAGAACGAGCTCCGCCTCGAGATCAAGCAGCTCGAGACGCAGCGCGACACGCGCATCGCCGACCGTCTGCAGAAGCTCGAGGTCGACCTCGCCGCTCTTGAAGAAGAGGGTGCGAAGAGCGACCAGAAGCGTCGTGCGAAGGACGTCGCCGAGAAGGAGATGGGCCAGACCCGCAAGGCCTTCGACGAGGACATCAACCGCCTCGAGCGCGTGTGGGAGGACTTCCGCACGCTCAAGGTGGGCGACCTCAAGCCCGAGGACGCCGTCTTCCACGAGCTCCAGGACCGCTTCGGCATGTACTTCGAGGCCCACATGGGCGCCGAGGCCATCAAGAAGCGCCTCGAGGGCTTCGACCTGACCACCGAGGCCGAGAACCTGCACCTGCAGATCTCGGAGGGCAAGGGCCAGAAGAAGATCCGCGCGATCAAGCGCCTGCGCGTCGTCAGCTCCTTCCTCGCCACGGGCAACTCGCCCGCCGCGATGGTGCTCGACGTCGTGCCGGTGATCCCGCCCGAGCTGCGCCCGATGGTGCAGCTCGACGGTGGCCGCTTCGCGACGTCCGACCTGAACGACCTCTACCGTCGCGTCATCAACCGCAACAACCGCCTCCGTCGACTGCTCGACCTCGGTGCCCCCGAGATCATCGTCAACAACGAGAAGCGGATGCTGCAGGAGGCGGTGGACGCGCTCTTCGACAACGGTCGCCGCGGCCGTCCCGTCACGGGCACCGGCAACCGCGCCCTGAAGTCCCTGAGCGACATGCTCAAGGGAAAGCAGGGTCGGTTCCGCCAGAACCTGCTCGGCAAGCGCGTCGACTACTCCGGCCGTTCGGTCATCATCGTCGGCCCGACGCTCAAGCTGCACCAGTGCGGTCTGCCCAAGCAGATGGCGCTCGAGCTGTTCAAGCCGTTCGTGATCAAGCGCCTGATCGACCTGTCGCACGCTCAGAACATCAAGAGCGCCAAGCGCATGGTCGAGCGTTCGCGCCCGCAGGTGTGGGACGTCCTCGAGGAGATCATCCGCGAGCGCCCCGTGCTGCTGAACCGCGCGCCCACGCTGCACCGTCTCGGCATCCAGGCCTTCGAGCCCCAGCTGGTCGAGGGCAAGGCCATCCAGCTGCACCCGCTCGTCTGCGCGGCGTTCAACGCCGACTTCGACGGCGACCAGATGGCCGTGCACCTGCCGCTGTCCGTCGAGGCCCAGGCCGAGGCGCGCATCCTGATGCTCGCGTCGAACAACATCCTGAAGCCGTCCGACGGCCGACCGGTGACCCTGCCCGCACAGGACATGATCATCGGCCTGCACTACCTGACGACGGTCACCGAGGGCGCAGTCGGCGAGGGCCGTGCCTTCTCGTCCGTGTCCGAGGCGATCCTCGCCAAGGACCAGGGCACGCTCGACCTGAACGCGATGGCCAAGATCCGCATGAACGGCGTGCACTTCGCCGAGGGCGAGGCTCCCGAGGGCTACGAGGTCGGACAGGACATCCTGCTCGACACGACCCTCGGTCGCGCGCTCTTCAACGAGAACCTGCCGGCGGACTACCCGTTCGTGCAGCAGGTGACCGACAAGGGCATGCTCTCGACGATCGTCAACGACCTCGCCGAGCGCTACCCCAAGGTCGCCGTCGCGGCTGCCCTGGACAACATCAAGGACGCGGGCTTCTACTGGGCCTCGCGCTCCGGTGTCACGGTCGCCCTCTCCGACGTCCTCACGCCTCCGCGCAAGCCGGAGATCGTGGCGGGCTACGAGAAGCAGGCCGCAGCGGTCCAGTCCGAGTTCGACAAGGGCCTCATCAGCGACGCCGAGCGTCGTGCGGACCTGATCAAGATCTGGACGGAGGCCACGAACGAGGTCGCCGCCGAGATGCGGGCGAACTTCCCGGTCGACAACACGATCAACCGCATGGTCACCTCGGGTGCCCGAGGGAACTGGCTGCAGGTGCGCAACATCGCCGGCATGCGAGGCCTCGTGAACAACCCGAAGGGCGACATCATCCCCCGCCCGATCATCTCGTCGTACCGCGAGGGCCTCTCGGTGGCCGAGTACTTCATCGCGACGCACGGTGCCCGCAAGGGACTGGCCGACACGGCCCTCCGTACGGCCGACTCGGGGTACCTGACCCGTCGACTCGTCGACGTCTCGCAGGACGTCATCATCCGTGAGGACGACTGCGGCACCTCGCGCGGTCTCGAGATGCCCATCGCCGCACCCGACGCCGACGGCGTCATGGTGCGCGACGCGACCGTCGAGAACACCGTGTTCGCCCGTTCGCTGGCGGCCGCGGCCGTCGACGCGAAGGGCACCGTGCTGGCCGAGGCCGGCGCCGACGTCGGAGACGTGCTGATCGACGAGCTCGTGGCGGCAGGGGTCGAGACCATCAAGGTCCGTTCCGTGCTCACCTGCGAGGCCGCGGTCGGCGTCTGCGCCCAGTGCTACGGCCGCTCGCTCGCGACCGGCAACCTGGTCGACATCGGCGAGGCCGTCGGCATCATCGCGGCCCAGTCGATCGGCGAGCCCGGCACGCAGCTGACGATGCGCACCTTCCACACCGGCGGTTCGGCCTCGGCCGACGACATCACGCAGGGCCTGCCCCGCGTGACGGAGCTGTTCGAGGCACGTACCCCCAAGGGTGCGTCCCCGATCGCCGACGGTGCCGGTCGCATCACGATCGAGGACACGGACAAGGCCCGACGGGTCATCCTCAACCTCGACAACGGCGACGAGCCGGTCATCTACCCCGTGCTCAAGCGCTCGACCCTCCTCGTCGAGGACGGTCAGCACGTCGAGCTCGGTGCGCAGATCATCGCCGGTGCGGTCGACCCGAAGGAGGTCCTGCGAGTCAAGGGCGTCCGTGCGGTTCAGCAGCACCTCGTCGGGGGCGTCCAGGACGTCTACCGTTCGCAGGGCGTGCCGATCCACGACAAGCACATCGAGGTCATCGTCCGTCAGATGCTCCGCAAGGTCACCGTCGTCGACCACGCCGACACCGACCTGCTCCCCGGTGAGCTCGTCGACCGGTCGAAGTACAACGAGATCAACCGTGCGGCGCTGACCGAGGGCAAGCGGACCGCGTCCGCCCGCCAGGAGGTCATGGGCATCACCAAGGCCTCGCTCGCGACCGAGTCGTGGCTGTCGGCCGCCTCCTTCCAGGAGACGACCCGCGTGCTCACGCAGGCTGCGATGGAGGGCAAGAGCGACCCCCTGGTCGGTCTGAAGGAGAACGTGATCATCGGAAAGCTGATCCCCGCCGGAACAGGGCTGTCGCGCTACCGCGACGTCTCGGTCGAGGCGACGGAAGAAGCGAAGGCCGAGCGGTACCCCAACCGCGTGTTCACGGACGACGCGTCGTTCACCGAGGCTGACCTCAGCTTCGTGGACTTCGACTCGTTCTCGTCGGACGACTTCACCCCCGGCACCTACAACTGATCGGGATCGCCATGACGGCGCCGCGGGTCTGACGACCTGCGGAGCCGGCAGGCACGACGACGGGCCCCGGCCCTCGCACCGCGCGAGGGACGGGGCCCGTCGTCGTTCCCGGGCGACCCAGGGGAGGCGCGGGTCGCTCTCGCAGGCTCGCGCGCGGTCCCGTGACCTGAGCGGCTCCTGAGACCGGGCAGTATGGAGCGATGAGCACCGAGCACTCCGCACAGTCGTCCCCCTCCGCCGAGCCCGCCGAGTCCACGGTCGCTCGGGGCGAGGCAGCGGCTGGGGTCCGGCTCGACGCGGTCGACCTTCCCGTCAGCGCCAGGGTCCCGAGGCCGGACGCGCCCCTCCCTCGTGACCGCGACGGCCTGCGCTGGCGCCCGGCGACCCTCGCCGACCTCGGGGCGCTGCACGCGCTCGACGGGCGCGTGGCGTCGGCCGACCACCCGCTGCACGTGACGTCGCTGTCGTCGATGCGCCAGCTGCTCGAGATGCCCGGCATCGACCTCGAGCGCGACTCCCTCGTGGCCGACGAGGGGGACGGCCAGCTGGTGGCCTGGGGCCTCAGCTTCCTCTGGCCCGTCCGCGAGTCGGTCGTGCGCGTGTCGGTCGACGGCGGTGTCGACCCGCGTCGGCGCGGGACGGGCCTCGGGCACGACCTCGTCGAGTGGCAGCGGCTGCGCGGCGAGCAGCACCTCTCCGGTGCGGACGACGTCCTGCCCGCGGTGCTGGCGGCGGGCGTCGAGCAGGAGGCGGAGAGCCACGCGGCCCTGCTGCAGCGCCAGGGCTTCGGCCCCGCCCGGTGGTGGAGCACGCTCAGCCGTGACCTGACCCGCCCGGTCGAGGCCGTGCCCCTCGACCCCGCGGTGCGGCTCGAGCAGTACTCGACGCACCGTGAGGAGGCGACCCGGCTGGCCCGCAACGAGGCCTTCGTCGACCACTGGGGCAGCCAGGCGAGCACGCCCGAGGTGTGGCGCATGCTCGTCGGCGCGGCGACGTTCCGCCCCGACCTGTCGTTCGTGGCGGTCGCCGGGGGCGACGACGGCGAGGAGGAGGTGGTCGCCTTCGTGCTCACCACCGTCGAGCCCGAGCAGTGGCCGGCCCACGGCGGCCGCAGCGCGCACGTCGACTACGTGGGCGTCCGGCGGGCCTGGCGCGGCCGACACCTGGCGCAGTCGCTGCTCGCGACGGCCCTCGCCCGGCAGGCCGACGAGGGCTTCGAGCTCTGCGTGCTCGACGTCGACTCGACGAGCCCCACGGGCGCCGTCGGGCTCTACGAGCGTGCTGGCTTCACGGTCGCGGGCCGTCGCGCCGCGTACCTCCGCGAGTACTGACGCCCCCGCGCGCCGCACGCGTGCCCGACGACTCGAGTTGCCGCTTCGCGGGCATCTGCGCGCCCCACGCCCCCGCGAACCGGCAACTCGACGAGCGGCCCGCCAGGACGCGCTAGCCGCGGACGGTCAGGATCTCCGCGCCGTCCTCGGTGATGGCGACCGTGTGCTCGCTGTGCGCCGTGAGGCAGCCGGTCGCGCTGCGGAGGGTCCAGCCGTCGTCGTCGGTGACCAGCTCGTCGGTGTCGGCCATGACCCACGGCTCGAGGGCGAGCAGCAGCCCGGGACGCAGCTTGTAGCCGCGGCCGGGGCGGCCGATGTTGGCGACGTGCGGGTCCTGGTGCATGGTCGAGCCGATGCCGTGACCGCCGAACTGGACGTTCACGGGGTAGCCCGCCCCGGTCAGCACCGAGCCGATGGCGTACGAGACGTCGCCCATCTTCGCGCCGGGCACGGCGGCGGCGATCGCGGCGGCCAGGGCGCGCTCGGTCGTCTCGATCAGCTCGGTGCTGCCCGCGGGGCGCGAGGTGCCGACGACGAAGCTCAGGGCGGAGTCGGCCGCGATGCCGTTCAGCACGACCGCGAGGTCGAGCGTGAGCAGGTCGCCGTCGCGCAGGGCGTAGTCGTGGGGCAGGCCGTGCAGCACGGCGTCGTTGACCGCCGTGCAGATCCAGTGCCCGAACGGCCCGCGGCCGAACGACGGCGCGTAGTCGACGTAGCAGGACTCGGCACCGGCCTCGAGGATCATCTCGCGCGTCCACTCGTCGATCTCGAGCAGGTTCGTGCCGACCACGACGCGCTGCGAGACCGTGTGCAGGATGTGCCCGACCAGCGCGCCGGAGTCGCGGGCACGGCCCAGCTCGGCGGGGCTGAAGATCTCGATCACGGGGGCGTCTCCTCGGGTCTGCCGGCTGGCGGCGGGGCAACTGACCTGTCAATGCTACGGCGTCGGCGACGAGGGACGCCGTGGGCGTGGGCCCCCGCCGTCGGCGTCCCACGACGCTCGCGTCACCGTCCGCGGCGCCCGGCACGGGCGCGGCCTAGGGTCGGGGAGTGCAGTTCGAGCAGGCCCTCACCGACACCGTCCTCCTGCGGGAGGCGCGGGTCGGCGACGCCGCCGCCCTCGCCGAGGCGCACCGGCGCAACCGCGAGCACCTCGCGCCGTGGGACCCGGAGCGCGCGCCGTCGTTCTTCGAGCCCGCCGGCCAGCGTGCGATGCTCACGGCGCGCATCGCGTCGGCCGCCGCCGGCGAGCAGCAGCCGTTCCACCTGATGGAGGGCGACCGCGTGGTCGGCACGATCGCGCTCAACCAGATCGTGCGCGGGCCCCTTCAGAAGGCGGCCGTCGGCTACTGGGTCGACCGGGAGCGGACGGGGCAGGGCCTGGCGAAGGCGGCGTTGGCGGTCGTGGTCGACCTCGCGGCGACCGCCCTCCGCCTGCACCGCCTCGAGGCGAGCGCCCTGCCGCACAACGCGGGGTCGCGTGCCGTGCTCGCCGCCTCGGGCTTCGAGCAGTACGGCACGGCGCCGGGCTACCTCCGCATCGCGGGGGAGTGGCGCGAGCACGTGCTGTACCAGCGCCTCCTCGACTGAGCGGCCCGTACCCGCCCGCACCGGCCCGCACCCGCCCGCACCGCCCCGCATCCGCCCGCACCGGCGCACGACGACGGGGCGCCGACCTCAGTGGTCGACGCCCCGTCGGGGTGCTGCGGCGCAGGGAGCCGCGGCGTGGGTCAGAAGGCCAGCTGGCCCTCGACCTCCTTGGACTTCATGCGAGCGAGGGCGAGGTTCGCCTTCGAGCGGTCGAGCACGAAGTAGATGAAGACCTCGCGGTTGCTGGCGAGGGGCCGGATGATGTGGATCTGGCTCGACAGGGTGATGAGGATGTCCTCGATCGAGTCGGCGAGGCCGAGCGACTTCGCCGTCTTGAGCTTGGCGCGGACGACCTCGGTGTTGCCGGCCGCGGCCAGCTCCAGGTCGATGCCGCTGCCGGCGCCGCCGAGCAGCATGCCGGAGGCGCTGTCGACGACGGCGGCCGCCATCGCGCCGTCGACGGTGAGGAGGGTCTCGAGGGACTCGGAGATGTTCGCCATGGTGTCTGTGCTTCCTGTTCGGGTCAGGGCAGTTCGGGTGTGAGCTGTCCGGCCCTGACCTGGTCGGGTCAGGGGTGGTGCGGGCAGCGGTGCCGGCGTCGGGCGGGCACCGCTCGGCAGCCGGCCGCGGAGGTGCGGCCGGAGCGGTCGGAGGGGCAGGGCTGCGTGCCTGGCCAGGGTCAGAGCACCGGGACGCCGTGGGCGTCGGCGTGCACGGGTGCGTCGCCGTGCTCGACGGCGGCGTCCGGCTCGTGGGCGGCCGCGTCGGGCTGCACGGCCGGGCGGTCGGCCAAGGAGGCGGCCAGCTGCTGGGCGCAGCGGCGCGCGACCGAGAGGG
This sequence comes from uncultured Frigoribacterium sp., assembly GCF_963515265.1. Taxonomy (NCBI): domain Bacteria; kingdom Bacillati; phylum Actinomycetota; class Actinomycetes; order Micrococcales; family Microbacteriaceae; genus Frigoribacterium; species uncultured Frigoribacterium sp. The sequence goes on along the minus strand of NZ_CAUPYL010000038.1, from coordinate 4,094 downwards.
CCTTGCCGAGCGTCTCGTCGTCGTCGAACAGCGCGCCGAGCACGACGGGGTGCCCGGGGACGCGCAGCTGGATGACGTGGCCCTTCTGGGACGCGATGATGACGTACTCGCTCGAGCCGATCCGCACCTCCCGGGCGACGGCCTCGCTGAGCGCCTGGATCGAGCTGGCCATGCTGGCGAAGCGGTTCGCGTCGACCTTGCCGTCAGGCACGTGGACGACCTCGAAGCCGTCGTCGGTGAGGAACGAGCCGTAGACGAGCGAGCGGCTCACCTCGCCCATGGCGAGGAGGGCCTGACGGCCGAGGTCGACGACGACGGGGTCGAGGTGGGGCGCGAGGCTCACTCGGCCACCGCCACGGCGGGCTGGGCGGCGAGGGGCGCGGCGGAGGCAGCAGCGGCAGCAGCCGGTGCAGCGAACATCTCGCGCATCTCGATGTTGGCGACGAGCGTCATGAGGACGGTGCGCATCTGGTCTTCCTGTCGGGGGTCGACCGTGAACACCGGCACGACCAGGTCGGGGCGGCGCTCGGTCAGCGCCGCCGAGTAGTCGGCCACCGTCGGGGTGGCCGAGACGTCGGAGCGCGTCGCCGCGACGACGACGCCGCCGCGGTCGTAGAGGTCGCGGAACTCGTCGAGGAACGTCAGCATCTCGCCCACCGGGTCGGCGGCGTCGTTGTTGACGAGCAGCACCATGCCCTTGGCGCGCTCCTTGAGGATCGTCCACATGAAGTCGAACCGCTGCTGGCCGGGGATGCCGTAGAGGCGCACCTTGTCGGTCTCGCCGAGGGTGATCTCGCCGTAGTCGAGGGCGACCGTCGTGGTGTCCTTGTCGGCGGTGGCCCGGTCGGTGTTCGCGGCCTCCGTGCGGACGACCTCGGTCTCGCTGAGCGTCTCGATCGCGGTCGTCTTGCCGGCGCCCATCGGGCCGCCGAAGAGGATGACGTGCTCGGCCATCAGAGGCCGAGCCGGTCGCGCAGACGGCTGAACAGGCCGCCGCGGCGGGGCTGCGGGGCGACCCGGACGTGGTCGGGGCCGGAGGACGACGAGGCAGAGGACGCCGACGCCGACGACGAGCCGCCGGCGGCGACCGCGGCCGGCTCGGGCGACTCGGCGCGCAGCAGGCGCATCAGGCTGAACGCGTTTACCAGGCGCCGGGCCTCGGCCGGGTCCGACTCGCTCGCGTTGGCCAGCTCGCCGACCGGGAGGAACGTGTAGCCGAGCATCGCGGTCATCCGCATCTGCTCCGGGGTGTGCGTCAGCATCGTGAAGTTGGGCCAGCGCACCAGCTTGTAGCGGTCGTCGCGCTGCAGCCACCAGGCGAGCTCGCCCAGGAACGAGTTGTTCCCTATCAGCCAGAGCAGCGCGTCCAGGTCGGTGCCGGGCGGGCGGGACGCCTCGACGGCGGGGTCCTTGGCCTCGACGACCACGTCGATGTCGACGGGCTCGGCGGGGAACGCCGTCAGGGGGGTGTCCCACCAGTAGGCGTTCGTCTCCACGTCGACGACGAGGGGCAGGTGGTCGGCCTGGCGGACGACCACGATCGACGCGGTCGGCTGCTGCTGGAGGCGGTGGAGGGCGATGGCCACGCCGGTCCAGCCGAACGACGGCACGGTGATGCCCGTCGTCTCGGGGCCGGGGGCGCTGCCCGTGTGGGGGGCCTGCGGGTCCGCTGGCGCGGTCCGGGCAGGCTCGAACGTCATCTCGTGACCGTGCATCGTGCGTGGCTCCTAGGGGGGTTCGGCGGTCGTCATCCGTGAACTGGGCCACACGTGTCGTCGGGCCCAGGATCGCCGTCGTCCACTAGACCAGTCGTGTCCGGCGGCGTGCCACCCCCTGTTCTGGGCGTCGGCGACCCCCTTTCTGGGCGGTCGCCGCGCCTCCTCGTCCCAGTGGGGAGAGCCGATGCGGAGCCCGCCGCGGAGGGCTGTGACGCAGACGGGGGGCACCCTCACTGGGACGTGTCGGCGAGGCGGCCCCGCCGTAGCGTGGCGACTGCTCGGGACGACTCCCGAGGACCTGCCGCCAGGACCCCGACATGCCGGGCGCGCGTACCGAGGAGATGCACCCGTGGCTTCGATGACCGAGATCCTGATCCTGCACGGGCTGCTGCCCATGGAGCACCTCGACCGCGTGGGGCGCCGGGGCGCCGACGAGGAGGCGTCCATCAGGGAGCTGCTCGAGTCCGGCACCGTGACCCCCGCGCAGGTCGCCCGCGCCCGGGCCCAGGCCAACGGCGTCGACTTCGTCGAGCTCGTCGACTACCCCGTCGACCGCGCCGCCGTGACGATGGTGCCCGCCGCCGTCTGTCGCCGGCACAGCGTGCTGCCGATCGCGGTGCGCGACGGCCTCCTCCTGCTCGCGATGGCCGACCCGGGCGACGTGTTCGCGATCGACGACGTGCGCGCCGCGCTCCGCATCGGCGTCGAGCCGGTGCTCGCCGACCGCGCCGACCTGCAGGCCGCGCTCGACCGCTACCTCCGTGCCGACGACGAGCTCAACGACCTCACCTCGACGCTCGAGGAGGAGACCAGCGCGGTCGAGGCCGCCCAGGCCGACATCGCCTCCTCCGGTCCCGACGACGACGTGCCCATCGTGCGCTTCGTCAACCTGCTCGTCAGCCAGGCCATCACCGACCACGCCTCCGACATCCACATCGAGCCGGCCGAGCACGACGTGCGCATCCGCTACCGCATCGACGGGGTGCTGCACGAGATGCAGCCGGCCCCCAAGGCCATCCAGAACGGCGTGATCTCGCGCCTCAAGATCATGAGCGAGATCGACATCGCCGAGCGTCGACGCCCGCAGGACGGCCGCATGTCGGTCCGCCACGGCGGCCGCCAGATCGACCTGCGCGTCGCGACCCTGCCGACCGTGTGGGGCGAGAAGGTCGTCATGCGGATCCTCGACAACTCGAACACGTCGATGAGCCTCCGCGACCTCAACCTGCTCGAGCGCAACTTCGACGTCTACGCCGCGTCGTACTCGAAGCCCTACGGCATGATCCTCGTCACCGGCCCCACCGGCTCGGGCAAGTCGACGACGCTGTACACGACCCTCAACGCGGTCGCGCGTCCCGAGATCAACGTCATCACCGTCGAGGACCCGGTCGAGTACCGGATGGACGGCATCAACCAGGTGCAGGTGAACCCCAAGGCGGGCCTCACCTTCGCCGGGGCGCTGCGGAGCATCCTGCGGTCCGACCCCGACGTCGTCCTGCTCGGCGAGATCCGCGACCACGAGACCGCGCAGATCGCCATCGAGGCGTCGCTGACCGGCCACCTCGTGCTCAGCACCCTGCACACGAACGACGCCCCCAGCGCGATCACCCGCCTCACCGAGATGGGCATCGAGCCGTTCCTCGTCGGCAGCGCGATCGACTGCGTCGTCGCCCAGCGACTCGCGCGTCGCCTCTGCGACCGCTGCAAGACGCCGACCTCGTACACGCCCCGCCAGCTCGAGCACCTGCGGTTCCCGGTGCGCCTCGACGAGCCCGCGCCGCTCGTCTACCAGCCCGTCGGCTGCGCGCAGTGCTCCAACACCGGCTACCGCGGCCGCATCGCCCTGCACGAGGTGATGAGCGTCTCCGAGGAGATCGAGCGCCTCGCCGTCTCGCGTGCGTCGAGCGCCGAGATCGCCCGGGTCGCCACCGAGCAGGGCATGGTCAGCCTCCGCCACGACGGCTGGGCCAAGGCGAAGCTCGGCCTGACCAGCGTCGAAGAGATCCTGCGGGTCGTCGCGTGAGCGCCCCCGCCGCCCGCATCCGCACGACCCGCACCGCACCCGTCCGCACCGCCCGCCGCACCGCACCCGAGGGAACGCCCGCATGAGCGACAACGTCTTCGAGATCCCCGACCAGGTCGACCCGGCCGACGGCTGGACCCCGGGCACGCCCGGCAACGACCTGAGCACCCACACCCCCGCGACCGAGTGGGAGCTGCCCAAGGCGCCGCCGACGCTGGCGCCGCACATCGACGAGGCCGACCGCGGCCCGGTCTACACGATGGACGACGCCGGCGGGGAGGCGGTGCTCGGCTGGAGCCCCACCCCCGCACCCACCAGCCGTCGCGCCGCGCGGCTCGCGAGCGCCCTCGAGG
>NZ_CAUPYL010000037.1:0-17559 GCF_963515265.1 uncultured Frigoribacterium sp. | reverse complement strand
CAGCAGGCCCACCGCGCGCCGCGGTCCGCTCGTCACCGTCGCGACCTGCGCCTCGCGCACGGCCCTCTCGACGGGGTCGACGCCCTCGGGGCCGCTCACCGTGCGGCCTCCTGCCCGTCGGAGCTGCCGGACGGCCCCGCGGCAGGCTCCGTCGTCGGCTCGAGCGTCGGCAACTCGAGCGTCGGCATCTCGACCGTGGGCAGCGGGCGAGGCACGAACTCACCGGGGCGAGGGCTGTCGCCGTCGTCGACGGAGTACTCGGGCAGCAGCGCCGTGAGCGTCTCACCGCCCGGCACCGAAGCGAGCCACGGCGGCGCGAAGCCCCGTTCCGAGATCTCGGCTGCCGACGACCCGAACGGCACCAGCAGGCTCGCGACCACCACGGCGACGGAGGCCGCGAGGGCCAGCCGGGGAGCTACGGCGGCGCGGCGCGGTCCACGCGGGCCCGCGGTGAAGGGAGCCCGGCGGAGCTGACGGAGGCGCGCCACGGGGAACGGCAGGAAGGCCAGCGCCGAGAGCAGGGCCGTATATCCGAGGGCGTTGCCGCTGACGAGCCCGCTCCCTGTCCAGGCGAGCACCAGCCCGACGAGCCAGAGCGCGGCGGACCCGAGGGCGACCGGCAGCGCGCGCCGCCAGAGGCCCGCCCACTGGGTCTCCTCCAGCCGCACCTTCAACGCGCGCGGGACGGGGCCGGCCTCGTCGCGCTCGACTGTCCCCCGGCGTGCGGCACCGCTGAGGAGCACCGCCACCGCGAGCACGAAGACGCCGGGGCTCAGCACGCCCTCCGCCGCGACGACCAGGACGAGGCCGAGCGCGGCGACGACCGGTGCGGCGAGGTTCAGCAGCGTGATGCGGCGCTGCAGGCCGGGGGCGAGGACCACCCGACGCGTGAAGCTCGACGGCACGCCCTTGCCGGCCTCGCGGGCGAGCAGCGCCAGCCGGAGCACCGCCGCGGCCAGGGCGACGAGCCCGAGCACGGCGACGAGGCTCATCGGGAGCACGACGCCGACGGCCGTCGCCGACACGCTCGCGACGACGGCGAGCAGGCCCAGGCGGTGCACGCCGTCGTGCACGACCGAGGTGAGCACCTTGGTCGCCTTCGGGTGGCCGGGGTCGGTGGCCAGCACCGACCGCGCGAGCGACACACGGCGGGCCGGGGACGTCGTGCGGAGCGACGCGAGGAACAACACCGCCGTGGGGTCGTCGGGCCTCACGGCCAGGGCGCGCCGCAGCCAGCGCTCGGCGGCCGCGGGGTCGGCCTCCATCTCGATCCACCCCGACGAGTGCAGGGCGGCGAACGACAGGGGGTCGAGCTCGACCGCCCGTCGGACGTGCTCCCTGGCCTGCTCGAGCCCCCCACCGGGCTCCTCGGCCCCCAGCACCGAGGCCTCCGCGGCGACGACGTGGGCGTCGATGGCCGCGGGGCCGGTGGGGTCGTCCGCGAGGACACGGTCGGCCGCCCGGGCGACCTCGTCCCACCGCCGGAGGACGAACAGCACCCGCGCCAGCTCGATCAGGGAGGCGGCCGAGTCGTCGAGCACCAGGGCCCGTCGGGCGACGCCCTCGGCGGCCGCCGACCGCCCGCTCAGGCGGAGCACGACGGACAACGTCCTCAGCATCCCCGGGTCGTCGGGGGCCGAGCGCAGGCCGTCGCGGACGGCGCGCTCGGCGTCCGCCCAGCGCCGGGTCGCGACGAGCCGGGCCGCCTCGGCGAGCACGAGCTCGCGCGGCACGGCCTGGGTCACAGCATCTTCCGCGAGCGGAGGTACTCCTTCAGGTCGTCGTAGCGACCGCTCTCGTTGGCGAACTCGACCACGTTGCGCGACGACTCGAGCCACGGCGTGGTCGACGACTTGACGCCCCTCATCGCCTCCACCACGTGGGGCATGCCGATCGGCGCGACCTGGCCGCTGCGGATCGACTCGTTCATGGCGATCTCGGCGGCGGTGTCGCAGATGAAGGCGAGGTCCGCCCCGCTGAAGCCCTCGGTCCGGTCGACCACCCAGCCGAGGTCGATCCCGGCGATCGGCCGCTTCGAGAGGTGGTGCCGCAGGATCGCGTCCCGGGCCGGCTCGTCCGGGGGCAGCACGAGCAGCGTGCGGTCGAACCGGCCGGGCCGGAGGAACGCCTCGTCGACGTCCCAGGGGTGGTTGGTCGCGGCGAGCACGAAGAGGCCCTCGTTCTGCGTCGAGACCCCGTCGAACTCGAGCAGCAGCTGGTTCACGACCGACTTGAGCCAGGCGGCGCCGCCCAGGTTCGACCGCTTGCCGGCGACGGCGTCGAGCTCGTCGATGAAGAGCACCGTCGGCGAGAGCTCGCGGGCCTTCGTGAAGACGGCCCGGACGTTCTTCTCGCTCTCGCCCATGAACGACGAGAGGATGTCGGCCATGCTCACGGTGAGGAACCGCGCGCCGAGCTCGCCCGCGACGGCGCGGGCGATGAAGGTCTTGCCGCAGCCGGGAGGGCCGTAGAGCAGCAGTCCCCCTCGCAGGCTCTTGCCGAACGCGGCGGCGATCTCCGGGTGCTTCATCGGCTCGAGGAAGCTGTCGTTCAGCCGCTTCTTGACCTCGTCGAGGCCGCCCACGTCGGCGAGGGTCACCCGCGTGCCGCCCGGGTTGAGGATGGCGACGTCCTCCTCGGCCGTCGTGTAGACCACGCCGTCCTCGGTCGTGACGAAGGGCGCGGGCACGACGCCGCCGATCTGCTCCTCGAAGAGCGACCAGTCGACGTCGTCGTCGTCGTCCTCGTCGTCGTCACCGTCGGCACCGTCGACGTCGGGCCCGAGAGCGCCCGTGGCGCCCTGCGGGTCGGCCGCGTGCCGCGGAGCGGCCGGTGCCCCCGACGACGACGCGGACGGGACCTGCCCGGCGGTCGTGGCGGGCGCCTCCGTGACGGGGGCCGCCCCGACGGACGAGGTCGCCTGCGTGATCAGGGCGAGCGCGGCCGGGTGGCCGGGCACCTGCTCGAGCACCTTGCCCAGGTGGCCGAACGACTCGGCTCCCCTGCCGGTGGCGATGAGCGCGCCGGCCAGCGCCAGGCGCGGCCCCACTGCCCCCGGATCGGCCTGCACCTCGGCCTCGTACTGCGCGATGACGTCGTCAGCCACGGTGTCCCCCCTCGTCGTGTGCCCCCAGCGTAGGGCGCGGGTCAGCGGCGGACCACTACGCCCGGAAGCTGCCGACCAGGCGGACGGCCCCGCCGTCGACGCCCTTGGCGCCCTGCTCGAACCCGGTCAGGTCGCGGGCCGCGGTCGAGACCGTGCCGACCTGCCACGTGGCGATGCCGTCGGCGACGAGGGCCGCCGTCACGGCGTCGGCCGAGGCGGCGTCGACGACGGCGATCATGCCGATGCCGAGGTTCCAGGTGCCCTCGCTCGACTCGAGCGTCGAGCCGGTGAGGTCGCTCAGCACCCGGAAGACGGGGTCGGGCGACCAGGTGCCCCGGTCGACCTCGGTCGACGAGCCGAGCGGGAGGACGCGGGCGAGGTTCGCCGCGATGCCGCCGCCGGTGACGTGGCTGAGCGAGTGGACGGCCCCGGCGAGCGCCGGGTCGTCGAGCACGCGCAGCAGCGGCGACGTGTAGAGACGGGTCGGCTCGAGCAGGGCCTCGCCGATCGTGCCCGACAGCTCGGGGAGAGTGTCGTCGTAGCCGAGGTCGGCCGACCGCAGGACGTGGCGGACGAGCGAGAAGCCGTTCGAGTGGAGCCCGGACGACGCCAGGGCGAGCACGACGTCGCCGTCGCGCACGAGGTGCGAGCCGAGCTGCTGGCCGGCCTCGACCGCGCCGACCGCGGCGCCGGCGACGTCGTAGTCGTCCGGGCCGAGCAGGCCGGGGTGCTCCGCCGTCTCGCCGCCGACGAGGGCCGTGCCGGTGGCGCTGCAGGCGCGGGCGATGCCCTCGACGATGGAGGCGATGCGTGCCGGGACGACCCGGCCGCACGCGATGTAGTCGGTCATCATCAGCGGACGCGCCCCGACGACGACGATGTCGTCGACGACCATGCCGACCAGGTCCTGCCCGATGGTGTCGTGCTTGTCGAGGGCCTGCGCGATGGCGACCTTGGTGCCGACCCCGTCGGTCGAGGTGGCCAGCAGCGGACGCTCGAACGACTTGAGGAACGACACGTCGAACATGCCCGCGAAGCCGCCGAAGCCGCCGACCACACCGGGCCCGTGGGTGGCGCTGACCGCCGCCTTCATCAGCTCGACCGCGCGGTCGCCCGCAGCGGTGTCGACCCCCGCCGCGGCGTAGGAGGCGCTGGTCGAGGGGGCAGCGGGAGTCGCCATTCGTTCATCCGTTCGGTGTCGCTCTAGACTGACGCGGTAACCCCAACTCTACGGTCTGGAGCCAGATCCGCATGTGCGGCATCGTCGGTCTCGTCGCGCACGAGCCAGCTAATCAACTCGTCTACGACTCCCTCCTCCTGCTGCAGCACCGCGGCCAGGACTCGACCGGCATCGCGACCGCCGAGCGCGGCATCTTCCACGTGCACAAGACCAAGGGCCAGGTCCGCGAGGGCTTCCGCACCCGCGACATGCGCGGCCTCCTCGGCACGATGGGCCTCGGCCACGTGCGCTACGCCACCAAGGGCGCGGCGACCAACGAGCAAGAGGCCCAGCCGTTCTACGTGAACGCGCCCTACGGCATCGTGCTCGTGCACAACGGCAACCTGACGAACACGCGCGAGCTCACGAGCGAGCTGTTCCACGTCGACCGTCGTCACCTCAACACGAACAGCGACACCGAGCTGCTCGTCAACGTGCTGGCGCACGAGCTGCAAGAACAGGTGAACGGCACCGACCTCGACCCCGAGCAGATCTTCGCCGCCGTCGCCCGCGTGCACGAGCGCGTCGAGGGCTCGTACGCGGCCATCGCGATGATCGCCGGCCACGGGCTGCTCGCGTTCCGCGACCCGTTCGGCATCCGTCCGCTCGTGCTCGGCCGCCGCAAGGCCGCCGACGGGCAGCGCGACGAGTGGATCGTCGCGAGCGAGTCGCTCGTGCTCGAGTCCGGCGGCTACGAGATCGTCCGCGACGTCGCGCCCGGCGAGGCCGTCTTCGTCTCGCTCGACGGCGAGATGGTGTCGAAGCAGTGCCACGCACGGCCGCGGCTGATCCCCTGCTCGTTCGAGTACGTCTACCTCGCGCGCCCCGACTCGGTCATGAACGGCATCTCGGTCTACGACGCGCGCCTCCGCCTCGGCGACCGCCTGGCCGACACCATCGCGCGGTACGCGCCGACCGGCGACATCGACGTCGTCATGCCGATCCCCGACTCGTCGCGCCCCGCGGCCATGCAGGTGGCGCAGAAGCTCGGCATCGAGTACCGCGAGGGCTTCTACAAGAACCGCTACGTCGGCCGCACCTTCATCATGCCGGGCCAGGCCGAGCGCAAGAGGTCCGTGCGCCAGAAGCTCAACGCCATGTCGAGCGAGTTCAAGGGCAAGAACATCCTGATCGTCGACGACTCGATCGTCCGCGGCACCACCTCGCGCGAGATCGTCGAGATGGCGCGCGCCGCCGGGGCGAACGAGGTCACGTTCACCTCCGCCGCGCCTCCGGTGCGCTACCCGCACGTGTACGGCATCAACATGCCGTCGCGGCACGAGCTGGTCGCCCACGACCGCAAGATCCCCGAGATCGCCCGTGAGCTCGGCGCCGACCACCTGATCTACCAGGAGGTGGCGGACATGCAGGCGGCCATCATCGAGGGCAGCGACGTCACCGACCTCGAGATGAGCTGCTTCACGGGCGACTACGTGACGGGCACGGTCAGCCCCGAGTACCTCGCCTGGGTCGAGGCCAACCAGCTCAGCTGACCCGGTCGGCCTCCTCCCCTCACCCACCGGTCATCCGAGCGGCGGTGGTCGCCGTCGGCGGGGGTCAATAGGCTCGTGGGCATGAGCGACGACAGCTCCCCCGCCGACCACCCGGCCGCCTCCGCCCCGCAGCAGCCCGCCGCGCCGATCCCCGACGTGCTCGCGCCCGCCGACCCCGCGCCGTCGGGGCCGGGCGCGGTCCCCGCCCTCCGCATCACGGGCCTGCGCAAGCGCTTCGGCCAGAAGGTCGCCGTCGACGGCGTCGACCTCGAGGTGCCGGCCGGGTCCTTCTACGGGCTGGTCGGGCCGAACGGCGCCGGCAAGACGACGACCCTGTCGATGGCGACGGGCCTGCTGCGACCCGACGCGGGCAGCATCGAGGTGCTCGGGCACGACGTCTGGCGCGACCCGACGCACGCGAAGTCGCTGGTCGGGGTGCTGAGCGACGGCATCGCCCTCTTCGACCGGCTCACCGGCGAGCAGCTGATCACGTACCACGGCCTCCTCAACGGCATCGACCGCGAGACCGTCGCCTCCCGAGTGGCAGACCTGCTCGACCTGCTCGACCTCCGCGAGGCCGGCGGCACGCTCGTCGTCGACTACAGCGCGGGCATGACCAAGAAGGCGGCTCTCGCCTGCGCCCTGGTGCACGCGCCGCGCCTCCTCGTGCTCGACGAGCCGTTCGAGTCGGTCGACCCGATCTCGGCGGCGAACATCCGCGACATCCTGCAGGGCTACGTGCGGGGCGGCGGCACGGTGATCGTGTCGAGCCACTCGATGGACCTCGTGCAGCGCATGTGCGACCACGTCGCCGTCGTGGCGGCCGGCCGGGTGCTCGCCGCCGGCACGACCGACGACGTGCGTGCAGGCTCCACCCTCGAAGACCGGTTCGTCGAGCTCGTCGGCGGCCGCCAGCACAACGAGGGGCCGTCGTGGTTGCGCACCTCCTGAGCCTCCGCTGGCGGGTCATGCGCAACGGCCTGAAGCGCAGCGTGTGGCAGGTCGTCGCCCTCGTCATCGGCGGGCTGTACGGGGTCGGCATCCTCGCCGCGCTGGTCGCCGGACTCGTCGCCCTGTCGTTCGCCCCCGAGCGCTGGGCATGGACCGCCGCCGTGCTCGTCGGCTCGGTCGCGGTGCTGGGCTGGGCGGTCGTCCCGCTGCTGGCCCGCGGGGTCGACCAGACCCTCAGCGTCGAGAAGCTGAGATCGTTCCCGATCCCGGCCGACCGCCTCCTCGTGGCCCTGCTGGTGTGCGGGGTGCTCGGCATCCCCGGCATCGTCACCACGATCGCCGCCCTCGCGACGTCCCTGAGCTGGCTGCAGCACCCGCTCTCGGCGGTGATCGCCCCGATCAGCGGGCTCGTGGGGGTGCTCACCTGCGTCGCCGCGTCACGAGTGCTCGAGTCGCTGACGAGCGCCCTGGCCTCGCGTCGGCGCTACCGCGAGGTGATGGGCGTCGTCGTGTTCGTGCCGGTCATCCTCGCCGGCCCGATCATCGGCTTCGCCGGCCAGGGCATCGGCTCGGCCGTCGACCAGCTGCCGCGCATCGCGGCCGTCGCCGCGTGGACTCCGCTCGGCGCCGCCTGGGCCGTGCCCGGCGAGCTCGCGCTCGGACGACCGCTGGAGGCGCTGGCCAAGGCCGCGATCGCACTCGCGACGCTCGCCCTGTTGCTGCTCGCGTGGCGTCGGGCCCTCGCGTCCGCCCTGATCGCGCCTCCCGCCGAGGAGCGTGCGGCGACCTCGAAGGGGCTCGGGCCGTTCCGCTGGTTCCCCGGCACGCCCACGGGTGCTGTCGCGGCCCGCGCCGCCGTCTACTGGCTGCGCGACCCGCGCTACGGCGGCTCGCTCGTCGTCGTCCCGCTGCTGCCCGTGCTCGCCGTGTTCCTCGCGTGGAGCGGAGGCAACACGTGGCTGCTCTACGCGATCGGGCCGGGCATCGCGGCCCTGCTCGCCGTGACCCTGTGCGCCGACGTCTCGTACGACGGCACCGCGTTCGCGGCGCACCTGTCGACGGGGGTCTCCGGCCGGGCCGACCGAGCGGGACGCGTGCTCACGCTGTCGCTCTTCGCCGTGCCGATCGTGCTGCTCGCGACCATCCTGCCGCTCGCGGTGCTCGACGCCTGGCAGGTGCTGCCCGCCCTGCTCGGCATGGGGCTCGGCGTGATGCTGACGGGCTTCGGCGCGTCGAGCGTGGCGTCCGCGAAGTTCCTCATGCCCGTGCCGGCGGCCGGCGAGAGCCCGTTCAAGTCGCCTCCCGGGGCGTCGGTCACGTCGACGCTCGGCATGTACGCGACGTGGCTCGTCTCGTTCGGCCTGGCGGTGCCCGAGCTCGCGCTCGGCATCGCGTCGCTCGTCACGGGGAGCCTGCTGCTCGGGGTGCTCGCCCTCGTCGTCGGCGTCGTGCTCGGAACGGTGCTGCTCGTGGTCGGCGTCGACCGGGGCGGCAAGCTGCTCGACGCCCGAGGGCCCGAGCTGCTCACGCGGCTGCGAGCGGCACGCGGGGCCTAGCGCGGGGCTCGGGCTGGGCGCGGATCGTGCCGCACCACCCGCGCCGCACCTGACGCTCTACTCGAGCTCGCCCTCGACGGCAGGGGGCTCGGGGGCGTCCACGCGACGGCGCTCGGCCCGCAGGGTCTTCGCGCGGCGGAGCGACACGCGGTCGACCACGATGGCGACGACGGCCCCCACGGCGGCGCCGAACGTGAGCCCCCAGAGCGAGAAGTAGCCGTAGGTCGAGGCCGGGCTGGTGCCCGGGTCGAACGGGAACAGCGACGTGAGGATCAGCGAGGCGAGCACGCCCAGCGCCCCGCCCATCAGGAGGAACGCGAACACCTTGGGGGCCCGGCGCACGGTGACCTCGTCGTCCGACGCGATCTCCTCGGGCTCGACCGTGTCCGCCGCCGCGGCGTGCTCGGACCGCTCGGGCTCGACGACCGGCTGCTCCGGGGCCTCCGGGGAGACGGCCTCGTCGGGCTGCTGCGGTTCGTCGGGTGCGTGGGTCACGCCCCCATTGTCCCAGAGTGCGTCCCCGAGCTCCGCCGCATGCCTCGACGTCGGAGCACCCGCCGTGCCGCTCAGGCCCGCGGCAGCCGCACGGGCACGTACCCGCGCAGGTCGGCGCGGCTGCCCGACGCCGACACGACGGCACCGGCGACGGCCTCGTCCCAGCTCAGGGCGCCCGTCGCGAGCCGGATGAACGTGGCCGGGTCGGTCTCGACGACGTTGGGCGGGGTGCCGCGCGTGTGGCTCAGCCCCTCACGGAACTGGACGGCGCCGAACGGCGGCACCCGCACCTCCACGGTGGCCCCCGGCTCGCCGTCGGCGAGCACCTGGAGCAGCCAGCGCACCGCGGTGGCGGTGACCGTCCGCGGTGCCGAGCCGCCCTCGGCGAGCGCGACCACCGCCTCCTGCACGGCCGCCGCGCCCGCCGCGTCGTCGATCCTCGCCCTGGCCATGCCGTCACGCTACCCGCGCACGGACCGTCCCCGCCGACTGCCGGGAGGCGCGGCTCGGTAGGATCCATCGGGTGCGCATACTCGTCCTCGGTTCCGGTGCTCGCGAGCACGCCATCATCACCGCGCTGCTGCGCGAAGACGCGGGGCACGAGATCGTCGCCGCCCCCGGCAACGCCGGCATCGCGGCGCAGGTCGAGGTCGTGCACCTCGACCCGTCGAACGGCTCCGTGGTGGCCGAGTACGCGCTCGAGAACGACGTCGAGCTGGTCGTGATCGGGCCCGAGGCCCCCCTCGTGGCCGGAGTCGCCGACGCGCTGCGCACCCGCGGCGTGCCCGTCTTCGGCCCCGGCCGCAAGGCCGCAGCGCTCGAGGGCAGCAAGACCTTCGCGAAGCGGATCATGGAGGAGGCGGGCGTCCCGACGGGACGCGCCACCCGTGTCGGGACCCTCGACGAGGCCGTCGCCGTGCTCGACGAGTTCGGTGCGCCCTACGTCATCAAGGCCGACGGCCTCGCCGCGGGCAAGGGCGTGCTCGTCACCGAGAGCCGCGACGCCGCCGTCGAGCACACCACCTACTGGCTGCAGCACGGGCCGGTGCTCGTCGAGGAGTTCCTCGACGGGCCCGAGGTCTCCCTGTTCTTCCTCAGCGACGGGCACACGGTCGTGCCGCTGTCGCCCGCCCAGGACTACAAGCGCCTCCTCGACGGCGACGCCGGCCCGAACACCGGCGGCATGGGCGCCTACTCGCCGCTGCCGTGGCTCGCCGACCGCTTCGGCAGCGAGAAGGACTTCGTCGACGAGGTGCTCGACACGATCGCGACCCCGACGGTGCGCCAGCTCGAGTCGGAGGGCACGCCGTTCATCGGGCTGCTCTACGCCGGGCTGATCCTCACCGCGCAGGGCGTCCGCGTGATCGAGTTCAACGCCCGCTTCGGCGACCCCGAGACGCAGGTCGTGCTGCCGCGCCTCATCACTCCGCTGAGCGGCCTGCTGCTCGCCGCCGCGACCGGCTCGCTCGGCAACCACGAGGCGCCGCGCTTCGTGCCGACGCCCGCGGTCACGGTCGTGCTCGCGAGCGAGGGCTACCCCGAGGGCGCCGTCAGCGGCCGCCCCCTGACCGGCCTCGACGAGGCCACCGCCGTCGCCGGCGTGCACGTCGCCCACGCCGCGACCGCCCGGCTCGACGACCGCCTCATCGCCACCGGCGGCCGCGTGCTGAGCGTCGTCGCCGAGGGCGCCGACTTCGCCGAGGCCCGGGGACGCGCCTACGACGCGATGCTCCGCATCCGGCTCGAGGGCGGCCAGTACCGCCGCGACATCGCCGAGCGGGTCGTCCGATGACCGCCGAGGCGCCCGAGCTCGCCGGCTGGGTGCACGCCTACTCGGGCAAGGTCCGCGACCTGTACGTGCCGTCCCCCGGCGCGGGCTCGGTCGACGACGACGCCACGCTCTCCGCTGAGCCCGTCCTGGACACCGCCGAGCACCTGCTCGTCGTCGCCAGCGACCGCGTCAGCGCCTACGACGTCGTGCTCGAGCCCGGCATCCCGGGCAAGGGCGCCCTGCTCACGCAGCTCAGCACGTGGTGGTTCGACCAGCTCGACGGGGTGCCGAACCACCTCGTCGACCCGACCACCGCCTCCGTGTCGGTGCCTTCCGCCGTGCGCGACCGCGCGATGCTCGTGAAGCCGCTCGACATGTACCCGGTCGAGTGCGTCGTGCGCGGCTACCTCGTGGGCAGCGGCTGGGCCGAGTATCGCGAGAACGGCCGGGTGTGCGGCATCGAGCTGCCGGCCGGCCTGCACGACGGCGACCGCCTGCCCGAGCCGATCTACACCCCCGCCTACAAGGCGCCGCTCGGCGAGCACGATGAGAACATCTCGTTCGAGCGCACCGTCGAGCTCGTCGGCGCCGACGTCGCGGCGGCGCTGCGCGACACGTCGCTCGAGATCTACCGCCGGGCCTCCGGCGTCGCGGAGGCGCGGGGCGTCGTCCTCGCCGACACCAAGTTCGAGTTCGGGGCCGACCGCTCCACCGGCGAGCTGACCCTCGGGGACGAGGTGCTCACCAGCGACAGCAGCCGCTTCTGGGACGCGGAGGCCGCCGGGGCCGCGGGGGCCGGCTCGGGCTCGGGCAGCCGCACGGACAGCTTCGACAAGCAGATCGTGCGCAACTGGCTCAGCGACAACTGGGACAGGACGGGCACCCCGCCCTCCCTGCCGCCCGAGATCGTCGAGCGCACGGCGGCGCGCTACCGCGAGCTGATCGAGCGCCTCACCGCTCACTGACCTGCGGCCAGCGGCCAGCGGCTCGCGTGCAGCCCACGTGCCCGCGCCACGATGAACCGCGTTCCGAACCATGAACCCCGTTTTATCGCGGTTCATGGTTCGGAACGCGGTTCATGCTGATCGAGACAGGGCGGCGCCTGCGGAATGCTCGGGCACCCGAGCCGGTTCGAGTCGGTGACACGTCATCGATCGGCGTGACACGAGACGCACGACGAACCGAGGGACCGGATGACCGACAGCAGCAGCACCGACGCGACCAGCTCCTCCTCGGCTGACGGCAACCCGGCGGGCCGACCCTCGGCTGACCTGAACGCGGCTGACCGGAACGCCGCAGACCGGAACGCCGCTGGCCGACTCGCGACTGACCTGCTCGCCGCCGACACGGGCATGGGCGCGGTCACGCTCCGCGTCGCCGACCTCGACGCGATGACCGCGTACTACCGCGACGCCGTCACGCTCGCCGTGCTGAGCCACGACGCGGAGGCGGGCCGCAGCGTCCTCGGCCGCGGGGCGACGCCGATCGTGGTGCTCGAGCACGCGCCGGAGCTGCGGCACGCCGGCCCCCGCGAGGCAGGCCTGTTCCACACCGCGATCCTGTTCGAGACCGAGGCCGACCTCGCCGCGTCCGTGTACGGCGTCGCGAGCCGCCACCCCGGCAGCTTCACCGGCAGCGCCGACCACCTCGTCAGCAAGGCCTTCTACTTCACCGACCCCGAGGGCAACGGCGTCGAGCTCTACTGGGACCGCGACCGCACCGCCTGGTCGTGGACCCACGGCCACGTCGACATGGCCACCCTCGCCCTCGACCCGAACGCGTTCCTGCAGGAGAACGTCACCGAGGAGGCGCTGGTCGCCACCGCCTCCCGCCCCGCCTCGGTCGGCCACGTGCACCTCAGCGTGGGAGACGTCGACAGCGCCCACCGGTTCTACGTCGAGCAGCTCGGCTTCGAGACGACGACGCGCTTCGGGCCGCAGGCGCTCTTCGTCAGCGCCGGCGGCTACCACCACCACATGGCGATGAACACGTGGCAGAGCGCCGGAGCAGGGAGGCGGCAGCTGGCCCTCGGCCTCGGACTCGTGCGCATCGAGGTGCCGGGCCTCGACGACCTGGGCGCCCTCGGCGAGCGCCTCGCGCACCACGGCGTCGCCACCCGCGACGACGGCCGCGTGCTCGCCTTCGACGACCCGTGGTTGAACCAGATCGAGGTCACGGCACGCGCCGTGGTCGCTTGACCCGCGCGCACGCGCGACTGCGCGACTGCGCGACTGCGCGACTGCGCGACTGACACCCCGCGCGCCGCGCCTCTGGCGCCTCGAGTTGCCGCTTCGCGGTGCCTCGCGTCACGCAGAGCCGCGCGGATCGGCAACTCGCTGCCAGCGGAGGGTGCACGCCTGACACGCTCTCCCCGACTCAGGAACGGCGCGACCCGTTCGCCTGAGCTGTGCACGACTCAGGACCAGCAGTCCTGCGCAACGCAGACCCAGGACCCACGTTCCTGAACGGGGAGACGAGAGGCGATAGCGTCGCAGGCATGTCCGACGCCGCACAGCACGCCTCCCCCGAACCCGACGCAGCACCCGTCTGGAGCACCGTCGCCGAGGGCGACCTCACGCTCGACGACCACGAGGCCCTCGCGGCGATGCTGGCCCGCACCTTCGACGCCTACGACCACTGGTACGCCGGGGCGCGCAGCTGGGCCGGCATGCAGCCCGAGCTCCGCGTCGTCGCCCGCGACGGGGACGTCGTCGTCGCGCACGCCGGGCTCCGCCGCCAGTTCGTCACGGTCGGCGAGACCGACTTGCTGGTCACCGCGGTCGGCATGGTGGCCGTCAGTCCGACCGCGCAGGGCACCGGCCTCGGCGGCGCGCTGCTGCGCCACGTCGACGCCGCGCTCGAGCGCCTCGGCAGCCGGTTCGGCCTGCTCGAGACCGGCGAGGCCGTGCAGGGCTTCTACCGCCGTGCCGGCTGGCTGCCGCTCGGCGAGGCCGCCGGCGATGACGACGGTAGCGCTCCGGTCACCGGCCACGCCGCCACCGGCCACGCAGTGACTGGTCACTACACCGCCTTCTCGGCCGACGGGGCGGGCGTGCTCGTCAGCCAGGACGAGGGCTGGCTGATCCGCGAGGTCAGCGCGACCGCCGCCGAGTGGCCAGACGGCGACATCCGCTGGAACGGCCAGATGGTCTGACCGGGCCCGGCGCACTCAAGGCGAGAGTGATCCGCCTGTCAGGACCCGCGCCTCCTGCGATGCGGAGCCGACCAGCAATGCTGGTCAGCGGATCCCGACGACTACGCGGGCACGCCCACGGTCGCCGGGTCCTCGTTCGAGCCGGGCGCCTCGGGCGAGACGCCGGCACGCACGCGCGAGCCGAGGATCGGGTCGACCGAGTTCCAGTACTGGAACACGCGCTCGAGCAGGTCGGGACGGGTGACCTTCGACACGTGGCCGACGATGTTGGCGACAAGGCGGTCGCGCTGCTCGTCGTCCATCACGTCGCGGACGAGCGCGCCGGCCTGGCCGAAGTCGTCGTCCTCCGGGTGCAGCGTCGCGGCCGAGCGGACGAGCTCGCCGTCGCTCTCCCAGCCGGGGGTCTCGCCCGCGGCCTGCGGGGAGCCCGCGGGGCCGCCGACCGAGTTCGGCGCGTAGACCGGCACGGTGGCGTCGCTGAAGCTGTAGCGCGCGGCGCCGTCCTTCGAGTACGAGTGCACCTCGTTCCTCGGCGCGTTGACGGGCAGCTGCTGGTGGTTGACGCCCACGCGGTAGCGGTGCGCGTCGGCGTAGCTGAAGATGCGCGCGAGCAGCATCTTGTCGGGGCTGGTCGCGATGCCGGGCACGAAGTTCGAGGGCGCGAACGCGGCCTGCTCGATCTGCGCGAAGTAGTTCTCCGGGTTGCGGTTCAGCGTCATCTTGCCGACCTCGATGAGCGGGTAGTCGCTGTGCGGCCAGACCTTCGTCAGGTCGAAGGGGTTGAAGCGGTAGCTCGCGGCGTCGGCGTAGGGCATGACCTGCACGGACATCGTCCAGGTCGGGAACTCCTCGCGCTCGATCGCGGCGGACAGGTCGCGGATGTGGAAGTCCGCGTCCTCGCCGGCGATGCGGTCGGCGTCGGCCTGCGTGAGGATCTCGTTGCCCTGGTCGGACTTGAAGTGGTACTTGACCCACGAGCGCTCGCCCGCCGCGTTGATCCACTGGTAGGTGTGCGAGCCGAAGCCGTCCATCATGCGCCACGACGCGGGCAGGCCGCGGTCGCCCATCAGCCAGGTCACCTGGTGGGCCGACTCGGGCGAGAGGGTCCAGAAGTCCCACTGCATGTCGTGGTCGCGCAGGTGCGAGCCGGGCAGGCGCTTCTGCGAGTGGATGAAGTCGGGGAACTTGATGCCGTCGCGGATGAAGAAGACGGGCGTGTTGTTGCCGACGAGGTCGTAGTTGCCCTCGCTCGTGTAGAACTTCAGCGCAAAGCCGCGGGGGTCGCGCCAGGTGTCGGGGCTGCCCTGCTCGCCGGCGACGGTCGAGAAACGGGCGAGCATCTCGGTCTCGACGCCGGGCTGGAACAGCGCGGCGCGGGTGTACTGCGAGACGTCGCCGGTGGTGACGAACGTGCCGAAGGCGCCGCCGCCCTTGGCGTGCACGATGCGCTCCGGCACCTTCTCGCGGTTGAAGTTGGCGAGCTTCTCGACCAGTGCGTGGTCGTGCAGCACGATGGGGCCGTCGGCCCCGACGGTCTGCGAGTGCTCGTCGCTGGCGATCGGTGCGCCGTTGTCGGTGGTCGTGATCGGTGTCGTGTCGGTCATGACTCCTCTTTCCGTTCGGTGTTCAGTCGCGGGTTGCGTGAGACCCGGCGCGCGGCCGGGAAGAAGGGGAGGGCTGTGCCCTGCGCAGGAGGTGCGGTGCAGCTCAGGAGGCGCGCCCCGCGCCGGCGAGGCCGGTCGCGTCGAGGCCGGTCGCGTCCAGGCCAGTCGCGTCGAGCACCGGCACGCCCGAATCGGCCAGGCCGGTGACGACCTCGCCGTCGAGCGGCGCGTCCTCCGCGGCACGGCAGGCCGGGCAGAGGCCCCAGAAGGTCACCTCGGCGGTCTGCACGGTGAAGCCGGAGTCGTTCGAGGGGGTCAGGCACGGCGCGTGGCCGACGACGCAGTCGACGTCGGCGATGCTGCCGCAGACGCTGCAGACCACGTGGTGGTGGTTGTCGCCGGTGCGCAACTCGTAGAGCGCGGCGGAGCCGGCGGGCTCGATCCGACGGACCAGCCCGGCGCCCGTGAGGGCCGCGAGCACGCCGTAGACCGCCTGCAGGGAGGTGCCCGGCAGCCCCAGCGCGACGCGGGCGAAGACGACGTCGGCCGGGGCGTGCGGCAGCCCGTCGAGGGCGTCGAGCACGGCGAGGCGCGGCGCGGTCACCCGCAGGCCGGCAGCCCGGAGGCGCTCGGTGCTCTCGCTCGTCGTCGTCATGTCCCCATCTAAGCACGCTTCCCTTGAGTAGTTCAAAACAGGCCGGGAACGGGCGTGTCCGCCCCGAGCGGGCCGCCGCAGCAGCCCGGTGGCGACGGACCCGCCCGCCGCGACGGCCGCGCCGCGCACCGGCCCGTTCTGGGGGATGTCGCACCGGGGTCGCCCCGCCTAGCGTGGGGCGCGGGATGGCACCCAGACGACACCCGAGGAGCACCACGTGACCAGGACGGTCGACCACGACAGCACCGGCACGCCCGGCGCCCGCCCGAGCACGGGCAGCGCCGTCGCCGGCGTGCACCAGCACGGCTACGAGCGGCTCCGCCCCGTGATGAAGCTCTGGTACCTCTGGTGGCTCTCCCGGTCGCGCCACGTCCTCTCGCCCCGCGACGAGCCCACCTCGCGCACCTCGGCCCGCGACGCCGACACGGTCCTCATCGTCGGCAACGGCCCCGCGCACGGCTGGGGAGTCTCCACCCACGACCAGGCGCTCGTCGGCCAGCTGTCCCGCGCCTCCTCGGAGGCCACCGGCCGCCCCTGCTCCGTCGACTACGTCGGCGACGAGATGATGAGCATCGAGTCGACCCGCGCCTGGATCCGCGACACCGACCTCGGCCTCTACGACACCGTCGTGGTGCTGGTCGGGCTGAACGACGCCGTGCGCCTGACGCCCCTCGACGTCTGGGAGCGCGAGCTGCGCCTCCTCGTCTCGACCATCGCCCGCCGCAGCCACCCGACCGCGCGCACCGTGCTCGTCGGAGTGCCGCCGGTCCGCTCGGCGAAGGCCTTCGACAACCTGCTGGGCTCGGTCGCCGAGCAGCACGGCGAGCGCATGAACGCCCTCACCGAGCTGGTCGCCTCCGAGGCGGGCCTCGAGTACTTCCGCCTGCCGGCCGGCCTCCGGCGCCCCGACTCCCCGCACGGCTGCGCCGAGGGCTACCGCCGCTGGGCGCAGACCATCGCGCACCGAATCGCGCCGACCCTCGACCGCGTGCACCAGGGCCAGCTCGACGAGCGCCTGCCGCGGCACCTGCCGCAGCGCAGCTTCGAGTGGAGCGGCGGCGCCCAGCTGGTCGAGCAGGCGGCGACCGGCGGCTCGGACACCTTGAAGGAACTGGCCAAGGAGGCGGAGGCCGAGTTCGGCGTCGACGTCGCGGTCGTCAGCATGCTCGACGGCAGCAAGCTCTGGTACGCCATGAACACCGAGCTGCTGCCCGTCTCGATCCCCCGCGAGCTGACCTTCTGCGACGTCACCGTCGCCGCAGACGACGTGGTCGTCGTCGAGGACGCCCGCAAGGACGAGCGCTTCGCCGACAACCCGTACCTCGATCTCAACCACGGGTACTTCTACGCGGGGCACCCGATCCACTCGTCGACCGGCGAGACGATCGGCACGTTCTGCCTGCACAACACGCGGCCCCGCAAGGCGTCGTCGGTCTCGCCGGAGAAGCTGCGCGAGTTCGCGCTGCGCGCCGAGGCGGAGCTGCAGAGCTACGAGCCCGCGCCCGCGGCGCCCCAGCCGCTGACGCGGCGGGCCCGCCGCGAGGCCGAGGAGCGC
>NZ_CAUPYL010000036.1:0-18286 GCF_963515265.1 uncultured Frigoribacterium sp. | reverse complement strand
GCTCCTGCCCGCGCGGAGCGGCGGCGGCCGTCTCGGGACGGCCTGCGGCGTCCGCTCGGTCGGCCCGCGCCTCCTCGGCGGGGCCCCCGGTCGTCGGCGCCTCGTTCGTCGCGTCGGCGTCGTGGTCGTGGTGGGGACCGACGTGGTCGTCCGCGCCTCGGGGGGTCTCGTTCATGAGGGTGTGCTCCTTCCAAGCCCTGTCAGCCTGGTCGGGCAAGCTGTGCAGCGCATAAGACCCGCCTGGGAGCGGGCTGCGGTCAGCTTATGCGTCCGCCGGTGAGGGCCGGCCTGCCCCTGCGGAGGCGACCGGTCGTGCAGGTACCGTGACAGCACCATGACTGCACCTGCCCCCTGGGAACGCGCCGCGCGCGGCGCGATGCTGCTCGACGGTGCCGGCCGCGCCGCGCCCACCGTGTTCGCCGAGATGTCCGCGCTGGCAGCCCGTACCGGTGCGATCAACCTCGGCCAGGGGTTCCCTGACGAGGACGGGCCCCGGGTCGTGCTCGACGCCGCCCACGCCGCCCTCGACGCCGGCCTGAACCAGTACCCGCCGGGTCGCGGCAGGCCCGAGCTGCTCGAGGCCGTCGCCCAGCACCAGCGGCGTTTCTACGGCATCGAGCTCGACCCGGGACGCGAGGTGCTCGTGACGGCCGGTGCCACCGAGGCCCTGGCCGCGACGGTCCTCGCCCTCGTCGACGACGGTGACGAGGTCGTCACCCTCGAGCCGTTCTACGACGCCTACGGAGCCGTGATCGGCCTCGCGGGGGGCGTGCACCGCACCGTCCCGATGCGCGGCGCCGAGTTCGCGGTGGACCACGCCGAGCTGCGCGCGGCGTTCTCCGACCGCACGGCCCTCGTGATCGTGAACGACCCGCACAACCCGACCGGCACGGTGCTCGACGCGTCGACGAGGCAGCTCGTGGTGGACCTGGCGCGCCGCCACGACGCCGTCCTCGTCACGGACGAGGTGTACGAGCACCTGCTCTTCGACGGTGCCGCACACGTGCCGCTCTCGACCCTGCCCGGCGCCGCGGAGCGCACCCTGGGCATCTCCAGCGGGGGCAAGACCTTCAGCACGACGGGCTGGAAGATCGGCTGGCTCACCGGCCCCGAGCACCTCGTGTCGAAGGTGATGACGGTGAAGCAGTACCTCACGTTCGTGAACGGCTCGGTCTTCCAGCCCGCGATCGCCGTCGGGCTGGGCCTGCCGGACGAGTGGTTCGCGGGGCTCGCCGCCGGCCTGCAGCGAAGGAGGGACGTGCTGGCCGACGGGCTCGTCGCCGCCGGGTTCTCCGTCGCGCCGTCCCGCGGCGGCTACTTCGTCGTCGCCGACGCCGCCCCGCTCGGCTTCTCGGACGCCGCCGACCTCTGTCGGCGACTGCCCGAGCTGGCCGGCGTCGTCGGCGTCCCGGTGAGCGCCTTCTGCCACGAGGAGGCGGCGGTCGAGCACGCGTCGCGCATCCGGTTCGCGTTCTGCAAGCGCACGGAGGTGCTCGAGCAGGCGGCTCGTCAGCTGGCGGCCCTGCGCGTCTGAGGGACGAGCGGGTCGCCTCCTCGACTCACGCGGTCTCGCGGGCCGCGTCGCCCTCGCCGCCCACGTCGCTGCGTGCGGTGGCGCGCGCGGCCAACAGGGCACCGGCCTCGGTGAGCCACCGCTGCGGCTCGGCCCGCGAGGCGGCCGCGCCCCCGGCCAGGACGGACGTGTCGACGACGTCCACGAACCCGGCCGGGTCCGCTGCCACCTGGCCGGCCACGAGGGCGACCGGCACGTCGAGGGCACGAGCCGAGGAGGCGACCCACGAGACGAGCTTGCCGCCCGCCGTCTGGTCGTCGAACCGCCCCTCCCCGGTGACGACGAGGTCGGCCTCGGCGACCAGGCGGTCGAGCCCCACGGCCTCAGCGACGGCCTCGGCGCCGGAGACGACGGCGGCGCCCCAGACGAGGAGCCCGAAGCCCGTCCCGCCCGCGGCCCCGGCGCCCGGCGTCGACGGGTCGGCGTCGACCAGCACGGCGAAGCCCTCGAGGGCGCGCTCGAGGGCGAGGACGTCGTCGGGACCGGCGCCCTTCTGCGGACCGAAGACGGCGGCAGCGCCGCGCGGCCCCAGCAACGGCGCCGTCACGTCGGACCAGATCTCGACCCCGCCCGCGGGCACGGGCCGGAGACCGGACAGGTCGACCCGCACGGTCGAGGCCAGCCCGTGCGACCCGTCGACGACGGGCTCGCCCAGGGAGTCGAGGAGGCGCGCGCCGAGCTCCGTGAGGAGCCCGGCTCCCCCGTCGGTCGACGCGCTGCCGCCCAGCCCGACGACGAGGCGCTGTGCACCTGCGTCGAGCGCGTCGGCGAGCACCCGGCCGAGGCCGCGCGTGTGGGCGTCGTACGGCGCAGGTGCCGACATCAGCCCGAGGCCGCTCGACGACGCGAGCTCCGCCACGGCCGTCCCGTCGGGGAGCATCAGCCAGGACGCCGTGACGGCCCGTCCGTCGGGGCCGGGCACGACGACCTCGTGACGTGTGCAGCCGGGGAGCGCGGACTCGAGGGCGTCGAGGGTGCCCTCCCCGCCGTCGGCCAGGGGCAGCTCGGTCACGTGGTCGCCCGGCCGCACGGAGCGCCATCCCCCGGCGACGGAGGCGGCCACGGCGGAGGCACCCGCGGTCCCCTTGAAGGAGTCGGGCGCGACGACGACGGCTATGCCTGGCACAGGGACATGCTGGCACACAGGGCGCCGAGCACGAGAGAGCCGGACGCGGGGAACGACAGGAGCCGGGAACGACAGAAGCCCCGATCGAGTGACCAGGGCTTCTGTCGTGGTGCGGCGTTGGTTGCGGGGGCAGGATTTGAACCTACGACCTCTGGGTTATGAGCCCAGCGAGCTACCGAACTGCTCCACCCCGCGGCACGAGAAGAAACTTATCACGGCATCTGACGCTCCACAAATCGAGGCCGCGAGAGGTGGTGTGTGGCGACCTTGTTCGCTCTCCGCGCGCCTGCATCGCCGGCGACGGCCCCCCCCGACTTGTCGAGGGGGGGCCGTCGCCGTCAGGTCAGGACGTCACTGGCCGCTGGCGGCCACCGCGTCCTCGAGGGCGGTCTGGAGGCGCTGGTCGGCCTCCGCCGCCGCCACCAGGTCGTTCGACGCGTACGCCGCCGCACGGTCGTCCAGCGCGGACTGAGCGTCGGCCAGGGCCGCGTTCAGCGCCGAGTTGCCGGTGTCGGTGCCCGCGTCCGGAGCCGGCGTCGCCGTGCCCGGATCGGTCGTGCCCGAGTCGGTGCCCGTGTCGCCGCCGGTGTCGGTCGACGTGCCGTCGTCCGTCTCGGGCACGGCGTCGTCTCCGGCCACCGCCCCGGAGTTGCCGCCGAACAGCGAGTCGAGCGCGCCGTTCAGGGTGTCCTCGAAGGCGATCTTCTCGCCGAACGAGACCAGCACCTTCTGCAGCACCGGGTACGACGTCTCGGAGTTCGACTTCACGTAGATCGGCTGCACGTAGAGCAGGCCGCCGCCGACGGGGAGCGTGAGCAGGTTGCCCCGCACGACGCTCGTGTCGCCTCGGGTGAGGAGCGCCAGCTGGTTCGCGACCGCCGTGTCGGTGTTGAAGTTGTTCTGCACCTGTCCGGGGCCGGGCACCGTGTCGGTCTTCGGCAGGGTCAGCAGCGAGAGCTTCCCGTAGTTCTCCGAGATCTCGCCCGGCGTCGAACCGGCGTCCGCGTTGGCCGCCAGGTACCCGGTGAGCACGTTCCTCGCGTTCTCGCCCGACTGCTGCGGGATGTACGTCGAGTAGATGGAGAAGGCCGGATCCTGGTCGGGCAGCTGGAGCGTCAGGTAGTACGGCGGCTGCAGCGGCGGGCTGGCCGCGTTGCTCGTCGGCTCGTTGGGCGTGACCCACGCGTCATCGCTCGAGTAGAACGAGTCGGCGTCGGTGACGTGGTACGTGCCGAGGATGGCGCGCTGCACCTTGAACATGTCCTGCGGGTAGCGGACGTGCTGCATGAGCTCGACGCTCATGTCGCTGAGCGGACTGACCGTCGACGGGAAGATCTTCTCCCAGGTCTTGAGGATCGGGTCCTCGGTGTCCCAGGCGAAGAGGTCGACCGACCCGTCGTAGGCGTCGACCGTCGCCTTGACCGAGTTGCGGATGTAGTTGATCTCGTTCGACGCGTAGACGGGACGCTCGGTGTAGGTGTCGGCGATCGCGTCGGACAGGGCCTGCGGCTTCGAGTACGGGTACTCGCGCGTCGTCGTGTAGGCGTCGACGATCCACTTGACCTTGCCGTCGACCACAGCCGGGTAGGGCGCGCTGTCGATGGTCAGGTACGGAGCCACCTTCTGCACCCGCTGCGCCGGGTCACGGTCGTAGAGGATCTGCGAGCCGTCGTTGACGGCGTCGGACAGGAAGACCTGCTCGGACTGGAACTTGATGGCGTAGATGAGCTTCTTGAAGGCGCTGTCGAGCTTGGGCCCGCCGTCGCCGCTGAAGGTCGTCGTCTGGTTCGTGCCGTTGTCGTTGCTGCCCGAGGGGTAGTCGAGCTCGATGTCGTCGCCTCCGTCGCCGCCGACGATCGAGTAGGCGGGCGACTCCTGGCCGAAGTAGATCCGCGGCTCGTACTCGTCCGCGGCGCCGAGCGCACCGTTGACGGGGATGCCCGACTCGAGGAACACGGGCTGGCCGTCGGCCGAGCGCTGGTTGCCGTAGGCCGCGACGACGCCGTAGCCGTGGGTGTAGACGAACGTCGTGTTGTAGGGCGTGGCCGAGCTGCCGAGCTGGTCGGTGTTGAGCTCGCGCACGGCGATCACCGTGTCCTGCGTCGCTCCGTCGATCGTGTACCGGTCGACGGAGAGCTGCTCGGGGAAGCTGTAGTACTGGCGGTACTGCTGCAGCTGGGCGAAGGCGTCGGTCACGAGGGCCGGGTCGATGATGCGGATGTTCGCGGTCGTGACCGCGTCGCCCGCCAGGGCGCCCGCCTCGGCGTCGGAGACGGCGTCGTACGGCTGCTCCTCGACGTCGGAGACGCCGTACGCGTCCCGGGTGGCCTGGATGTTCCGGTCGATGTAGGTCGACTCGACGGTGCGCTCGCTGGGCTCGACCTGGAATCGCTGGACGATCCACGGGTAGATGCCGCCGACGATGATGCTGATGATGATCAACGCGGCGGTGCCGATGACCGACAGGCGCCAGCGGCCGATGACGGCGGTCACGATGAACAGCACGGCGACGACCGCCGCGGCGAGCGCGAGGATCTGCTTGCCGGGGATGCCTGCCGCGACGTCCGTGTAGGTGGCACCCGTGATGAGCTTGTTGGTGCCGTCGGAGAGCGTGGCGTACTGGTCGAGCCACAGGCTGACGCCCTGGAGCAGCAAGTAGACGGCGGCCGTCACGGCCAGCTGGATCCGCGCGACCCGCGAGATGCGGACGTCGCGGCCCGAGAAGCGGAGCGCGCCGTACAGGTAGCTCGTGGCGAGGGCGGCGATGCCGCTGATCAGCACGACCGCCGAGGCGAAGCCGACGACGCCCTGGTAGAAGGGCAGCTCGAACACGTAGAAGCCCACGTCGAGGCCGAACTGCGGGTCGGTCTGGCCGAAGGGCGTCCGGTTGAGCCACTGCAGGGTCGTCTGCCAGTTGGTGGACGTGGCGATGCCGGCGAAGAGGCCGAGGACCACGGGGACGCCGATGACGACGACGCGGCGCAGCGGCTCGATGACCTGCTGGTAGCGGTCGAGCTGGGAGTTGAGCTTGGCGTAGACCGGCCGGAACCGGAACGCGACCTCGATGCTCACCCACACCGGCACGGCCATGGCCACGAAGCCGACGAAGAACATCGCTGCCCCGGCCAGCCACTGGGTCGTCAGCACGTTGGCGAAGCCCAGCTGGTCGTACCAGAGGTAGTCCGTCAGCAGCGACGAGAAGATGAAGAACGCGATGACCAGGGCGGCGAGGACCGCCACCGTCACCAGGACGGGCAATCGGGGCGAGCGTCGTACGGGTCGCGACGATGCGGGTGACGTCAAGTGGTTGCTCCTGGATCAGGGGACGTGGACGGCCATCCTACGGGGGCCGCTCCTGAACAGGCTGCGAGCCCGCCCATCGTCCTCGACGCGTCCATGAAGGACCTGGACGCGCCTCCTCGCGCCTACTGCGCCGAGCAGGTGGGCAGCGCCCCGGTGTCGCCTCCGTCGGCCACGGTCTCGAGCGCCGTGACGGCGTCGTCGAGGGTGGCGACCGAGTAGACGTCGAGCCCGTCGGGCACGTGGCCCACGACCTCGTCGCAGTTCGAGCTCGGCGCGAGGAACACGGTCGCGCCGGCGTCGCGCGCGCCGTAGAGCTTCTGGCGGATGCCGCCGATCGGGCCGACCGTGCCGGACGCGGTGATCGTGCCCGTGCCCGCGACCCGCTCGCCGCCGTTGAGCTCGCCGGGCGTCGTCTTGTCGATGATGCCGAGGGCGAACATCATGCCGGCGCTGGGGCCGCCCACCTTGTCGAGGCGCAGGGTGACGTCGAAGGGGAACGTGTAGTCGACGCTGACGCCGACCCCCAGCAAGGAGGTGCCCTGCACCTCCTGGGGGGTGATCTGCTCGGTCTCGCGCTGGCCCGACCGCTCGACCACCACCTCCGCGGGGGACGTCGCCCCGTTGTCGGCCACGATCGAGCGCAGGGCGTCGACGTCGCCGTTCGTCGTCAGGTCCTCGCCGTTGACGCTCACGAGCACGTCGCCCTCCTCGAGCACGCCCTCCGACGGACCACCGGGCGAGACCTGGCTCACCGAGACCGTGCTGGGGACCCGGTACCCCTCGTGCACCAGGGCGGCGGCGACGGCGGACTTCTGGGAGTTCTGCATGTCGACGGCGTTCTGCTCGTCGACCTGTTCGTTCGAGACGCCGGAGGGATAGATCGCCTCGACCGGCACGACGGCCCGGCTCGGGGAGAACCAGGAGCCGACGACCTCGATCCAGCTCGGGCGGACGGACTCGTTGCCCTGGACGCTCACGGTGAGGAGGTCGAGGGAACCCGCCGTGGGGTAGGTCTCCGCACCGTCGACGGTGATCAGGGGGGCGTCCTCGCCCTCGTACTCGGCGGTGCCCAGGGTGTCGAAGACGGGGCCGGGCTGCTCGATCAGGTACGGCGACGGGATGAAGGTGAGCGCGAGGCCGGAGACCAGGGCGACGCCGAGCAGGGACCAGCCGAGGCGTGCGGAGCGGCGACCGGCCGTGGCGGCTCGGGTCGGGGGCGTGAACAAGGCCACGGGTGTTCCTCTCGCTGTTCGCCACGGGCGCAGCGAAGGACCCTGGGGCATCGGCCGGGATCCAGGCTGTTCCTGGGGCCACGAGCTAGCGTAGCCACCATGACCGATGATCCGCAGCGCGAGCCTGAGGACGAGTTCCGCGACATGCTCCGCCAGTTCCTGTCCGGCGACTCCGAGATCGATCCGTCGCAGCTCGCGGGTGCCGCGGGGCTGCCGAACGACCCGGCCTTCGTGGCCCAGCTGATGAGCCAGCTGCAGTCCGCCGTGGCCCGCAGCGGCGACGGCATCGACTGGTCGGTCGCGACCGACCAGGCCGCCTCCGTGGGCACGCAGTCCGCCGTCGCGACCAGCCCGGCCGACGGGCGGGCCCTCGAGCAGGCGTTCCACGTCGCGGCCCTCTGGCTCGACGACGTCACCTTCGTCTCCGAGCTCACGGTGGCGCCTCGCCTGCTCACGCGCGCCGAGTGGGCACGGCTCTCCATGCCGGTGTGGACCCAGCTCGCCGAGCCGGTCGCCGAGTCCATCGCCGATTCCCTCACGAACGTCCTCCGCGAGCAGGCCCCCGAAGAGATGCAGCAGCTCCTCGCCGGTGCCAGCCAGGTGATGCGCAGCGTCGGCGGCACGCTGTTCGCGATGCAGCTCGGCCAGGTCGTGGGCCAGCTCTCGACCGAGGTCGTCTCGGGCGGCGACGTCGGCATCCCCCTCCTCGACGACCAGCAGGCCGCGCTCGTGCCGCAGAACGTCGCCGCCTTCGGCGAGGGCCTCGACATCGAGACCGACCAGGTGCAGCTCTACCTCGCGGTGCGGGAACTGGCCCACGCCCGGCTGTTCCGGCACGCTCGGTGGCTCCGCCTCCACCTCATCTCGTCCATCCGCGAGTTCGCCCAGGGGATCCGCATCGACACCGCCCGGCTCGAGGAGCTGGCGGTCGACTTCGACCCCTCCGACCCGGGCGAGCTGCGCGACGCGCTGGCGAGCGGCGCGCTGATCCCCCCGAAGACCGACGAGCAGCTCGCCGCGCTCGGCAGGCTCGAGACGACCCTCGCCCTGATCGAGGGCTGGGTCGACGTGGTCACCGCCCAGGCCACCGCGCGCCTCCCCCGCTCCGCCGCGATCGCCGAGACCGTTCGTCGCCGCCGAGCCGCGGGCGGGCCGGCCGAGTCCGCGTTCTCCACGCTCGTCGGACTCGAGCTGCGGCCGCGTCGGCTGCGCGAGGCCGCGGCCATGTGGTCGGCCGTCTCGGAGGCGGTGGGCGCCGAGCAGCGCGACGCTCTCTGGTCGCACCCCGACATCGTGCCCACCAGCGCGGACGTCGACGACCCGCAGGCGCTGATCGCCCGGCTCACGTCGAGCGAACCGGCCTTCGACGACGTCGACCAGGCGATCGAGGACCTCCTGAACGACACCAGCGACGACCGTCCCCGTGAGGCGGAGGACGGCTCGGCCGACGAGCCCGGCTCCTCCCCCGCCCCCTGAGGACCACGGGAGCGCCCGAGCTCCTGTGGACAACCCGGCGGGGCCGCAGGACGTGGTCCAGTCTCGTCAGGTGCCCCGCCCCTCGCCGCTCCGTCTCCCTGCCCGTGCTCCCGTCGTCTGGCGTGATCCGTCGTCGCTCCAGATCGGGGTCGAGCACGTCCACGCGGTCGTCGACCGGGTGACGGCGGGGCAGGCGGAGTTCCTGGCGGCCGTCTCGGCCGGCCTCGGGGCCGGGGGCATCTCGGCGGTGGTGGTCCAGGTCGGCTGCGACGGGTCCGAGGCCGCCGACCTCGTGAGGCAGCTCGGGCCCGTCGTCCTCCCCGGCCCCACGGCACGGCGCACTCCGGCACCCCGCCCGGTCGTCCGGCTCGCGGGGCGCGGTGCCCTGGCCGACGAGGTGGGGCGCGTGCTCGAGTCCTGCGGCCTCGGCGTGCTCCTCGAGGACGGCGAGTCGGCCGCCTCGACCGCCTCGACGCCGGGTCGGGTCGACGGGGCGAGGCAGCACGTCGGCGTCGTCGTCGGCGGCCTCGCCCTCGACCCCGTCGTCGTGTCCGAGTGGCTGCGCCGGGACGTGCCGCACGTCCTCGTGCGCGTCGGCGACCGCTCGGTCCGCGTCGGTCCGGTCGTCGTCCCCGGGGTGACGGCCTGTGCGCGGTGCCTGCACCTCCACGACGGCGACCGCGACGGTGCGTGGCCGGCCATCGCGGGGCAGCTGGCCACGCTCCCCGTCGCCGCGCCTCCCCTGCTCGTCCTCCGGGACGCCGCGGTCCGGACCGTCCGTCGGGTCCTCGCGGCGACGACGTCCCCCGCCGGAGACGCTGTCGACGGTGACGGCCGCGTCAACGGCTCCGAACCGGCGGAGGTCGTCCGCATCGACCTCGACACCTACGAGGTCAGCTCGTCGGTCGTGCGGCCCCATCCCGGCTGCGGGTGCGGAGCTCCTCCAGGAACCGGCTCGGTCGACGCTCGCCGCCCCGGCCCTGGCCGCTCGGCGCCCACGAGAGACGCAGTCGCTCCCGCGCCCGGGTGATGCCGACGTAGAGCAGGCGTCGCTCCTCGTCGATCGCCTCGAGGCCCTGGGCGTAGCTGATCGGCACGAGCCCCTCGCTGAGGCCGACCAGGTAGACGCTGCGCCACTCGAGGCCCTTGGCCGAGTGCAGGGTGGCGAGGGTCACCGCCGCCATCGTCGGCTCGTGCTGTCCGGCCTGCCTCGCCAGCAGCTCCTCCACGAACTGCACGAGGGTCGTGCCCTCCGGCGAGGCCTCGGCGAGGCCCATGAGGGCGTTCAGCGACTCCCAGCGGTCGCGGAGGGCGCCTCGCTGCTCCGGCGCCTCCTGCGTCCAGCCGAGGGAGCGCAGCACGTCGCTGACCGTCTTGAAGAGGGGCTCGCCGATGATGCTGACCGAGGCTCCCTTGAGCATCATCACCGCCTCCTTGACCTCTCGGAGGTCGAAGAACCGGGTGGCGCCGTGGATGCGCGTCGAGACTCCCACGTCGGCCAGGGCGCGCTCCAGCGCCGCGGCCTGCACGTTGACCCGGTAGAGCACGGCGATCTCCTCCGGCGCGACGCCGCTCGCGATCTCGTCGGCGATCGTCTGCGCGACCCCGCGGGCCTCCGCCATGTCGGTCGGGTACTGCACGACGGGCGGCACGGGCCCCGTCGACTCGACCGCCGGGTGCAGGTGCAGCGCGCCGGGCCGGCCCCGCATCAGCTGGTTGGCCGTGTCGACGATCTGGCGCGACGACCGGTAGTTCTGCTCGAGCCGGACGACCGTCGCGTCGTCGTAGCGGGAGCCGAAGCCGAGGAGGTAGTCGGCCGAGGCCCCGGCGAACGAGTAGATGGTCTGGCTCGCGTCGCCCACCACGCAGAGGTCGTTGCGGTCGCCGAGCCAGAGCTCGAGCAGCTCCTGCTGCAGCGGTGAGACGTCCTGGTACTCGTCGACGACGAAGAAGCGGTACTGCTCACGGACCTGCTGCGCCACGCGGGGCTCGAGCTGCATCATCCCGACGGTCGCCAGGAGGACGTCCTCGAAGTCGAGCTGCCGGCGCTCGTCCTTGATGTCCTCGTAGGCGCGGTGCAGGTCGACGGCCTTGTCGACGGTGAGCGACGGGGGCAGGTTGCGCGAGTGCGCCTTGACGGCGTACTGCTCGACCGTGAGGCGGGACACCTTGCGCCACTCGATCTCGCCGGCGGTGTCGCGCAGCGAGGCCGTGTCGAGCTTCAGCCCGACCCGCTCGGCGGCATGGGCCAGCAGCTTGCCCTTGCTGTCGATCAGCCGCGGCATCTGCCCGCCCATCGTCTGGGGCCAGAAGTACGACAGCTGCGACAGGGCCGAGGCGTGGAAGGTACGCGCCGAGACCCCGCCCGCACCGAGCTGGCGGAGGCGCCCCCGGAGCTCGGCCGCGGCACGCGACGTGAACGTGAGGGCCATCACACGACCGGGCGCGTACACGCCGGTGGCGACCCCGTAGGCGATCCGGTGGGTGATCGCCCTGGTCTTGCCCGTGCCGGCCCCCGCCAGCAGGCAGACGGGGCCGAGCAGGCGCCTGGCCGCCTCGCGCTGTTGCTCGTCGAGGCCCGCGATCAGCGACGCGGCGTCGCTCACTGGTCGAGCTCGGCGCCGAACCAGTCCTCGATGATGGCGCGTGCGATGGAGGTGCGGCCGGGCAGGAGGACCTCGCCGAGCGAGGCGGCCAGCTCGTCGCGGCTGAACCAGCGCAGGTCGAGAATCTCGGCGCCGTCGGGCTCGAGGGTGCCCGGATCGTCGACGTCGACGCGCGCCGTGAAGCCGAGCATGAGGCTGGCCGGGAACGGCCAGGGCTGCGACCCCACGTAGCGCGGGTCGACGACCTTGACGCCGCTCTCCTCGAAGATCTCGCGCTGGACCGCGTGCTCGAGGGACTCCCCTGGCTCGACGAAGCCCGCCAGCAGCGACCAGCGGTTGGACTCCCACAGCGCGTTCGAGCCGAGCAGGAGGCGGTCCTCGGCGTCGGTGACGCCCACGATGATCGCCGGGTCGGTCCGGGGGAAGACCTCGTGGCCGTCGTCGGCGTCGCGGCCGACCCACCCGGCCTTGTCGCGGACGAGGGGACGGCCGGTGCGAGGCGAGAACCGGTGCGAGTCGTGCCAGTTGGCGAGCGCCACGGCCTCGACGGCCAGGCCGGCGTCCCGGTCGCTCAGCCGGGTGCCGAACATGCGGACGCTGCCCCAGTCGTCGTCGGTCGCCGACAGCCGGGCCGAGGCCTCGTCGTCGAGCAGGGCCGCGACCAGGGGCGTGCCCACGGGCTCGGCCGCGTCGGGGTCGAGCGACCGTCCGAGGTAGAGGTAACCGGCCGCCTCGGGGACCTCGCTCGGGGGCAGGAGGGCGAGACGGTCGCCGCCCGCCATCAGCAGGCGGGTGCCCCACACGGGGAGCACGCGCGTGCCCGAGTCCGCGAGGAGCTCGGGGATCGCGTCGGGCCTCTCTCGCGTGAGGTAGTCGCGGTCGACCTGGTGTCGGGCGAGGGGCAGCCGGGACGTGAGCGGCGAGGACATCGGACGACCAATCATCGCGAGTTGACAGCGTGGCGAACGGCGGAGCACCGGACACTGCGGCCTACCCTGAGGGCATGGCCAGATCTCACCTCACTCTAGCCGCGTTGGCCACGGCCGCCGTCGCCGACCTCGACGTGCGCACCACCTCTCCGCACGGCTCCTCGACCGGCGACGTCGACTCCGCGCTGCTCACGACGGGGGCCGGCGACGAGCTCATCGTGCGCGTCCCCCGGTCGCAGCGCGCGGAGGCACAGCAGTCCGCCGACCTGGTCGCCCTCCGGGCCCTCAGCGCGGGCGTCCGCGGGCGTCTGCCCTTCGCCGTCCCGTCCTACCGGGGCCAGGCCCCCGTCGGCCGGACCCGAGGGATCGTCTACGACTTCATCGCGGGGACGCATCTCCGCACGGCCCAGGTGACCGGCGGCTCCGGCCTGCCCACGGCCCTCGGCCGAGGCGTGGCCGCGATCCACGCCCTGCCGACCAGCTTCGTCACCGACGCGGGGCTCACGAGCCACACGCCGTTCGAGGCGATGCGGTCGACGGCCTCGCTCGTCGACCGCGCCGCCTCCACCCGGCTGCTGCCCGCCGCGCTCCTCGAGCGGTGGGAGGCGGCGATCCAGGACCACGTGCTGTGGCAGTTCCAGCCCACCGTCGTCAACGGATCCCTCGACGCGGCGTCCTTCCTCGTCCTGGACGGCGCCGTCACCGGCGTCCTGGGCTGGCACGACCTGCAGGTCGGCGACCCTGCCCGCGACCTCGCCTGGCTGCTCGGCGCCGGCTCCAAGGCCGTCGACTCCGCCTTCTCGGCCTACAACGACGCCCGGGGCACGAGCGACCACCAGCTCCGTCGTCGCGCCACCCTCTACCGTGAGCTCGACACGGCGAAGTGGCTGCTGCACGGCACCGCCACGAAGAACACCGCCGTCGTCGACGACGCGGTCGGCATGATGGCCGCCCTGGTCGACCGGCTGCAGTCTCCCGACGGGGTGTCGATCTCGTCGGACTCGACGGCCGCGCTCGACCTCGACGGCGTCGAGGAGCTGCTCTCGACCACCGAGCGCCGGCACGGCTGATGCCCCGGTCGGGCTGACGGCCGGACCGGCTGAGACACGGTCGGGCCGGCTGAGACACGGTGGGGACGGCCCTCGGCCGGGCCGTGTCCGACCCGACTCGTCTAGCCGATGGGCAGCTCGGCCTGGCCCCCTGCCTCCACCGCGTCCCAGAGGGCCGAGAGCTCGTCCCTGTCCGCGATGTGCCGGGGCTCGACCACGACGTCGTCCGCCACGAAGTAGAAGGCCGCGTCGATGTCGTCCGCCGGCACGCCGCGGAACGCCGAGTACGCCTCGCGGTAGAGGGCGAGCTGCAGCTGCCGCAGCTCGAGGTCTGCGTCGTCCGTCGGGGCTCGACCGGTCTTCCAGTCGACCACCTGGAGGCGCCCCTCCCGCTCGAAGACGGCGTCGATCTTGCAGATGACCGTCCGCCGTCCGAGCGGCAGATGGACCTCCAGCTCCACCTCGACCGGCTCGAGCCGGGCCCAGGGAGACCCCTCGAAGGTGGCCTGGAGCTCGACCAGACGGCGCGCGTCGTCGGGATCGACGAGTCCGTTCCCGCCGCGCTCCTCGTCGTCGTCGAGGTCGAGCTCGAGACCCCACGCGTCGAGCAGCTCGGCGCGGCCGGTCGGCCGGTACCGCTGCTCGACCCACTCGTGGAACAGGGTGCCGAGGCGCGTCGCCCGGTAGGGGCGCTCCGGCAGCGGACGGCGGAGGGACGAGGCGACGCCGGAGGGGTCGCTCACGTAGTCCTT
Source organism: uncultured Frigoribacterium sp. (assembly GCF_963515265.1). Lineage (NCBI taxonomy): Bacteria > Bacillati > Actinomycetota > Actinomycetes > Micrococcales > Microbacteriaceae > Frigoribacterium > uncultured Frigoribacterium sp. Next base: position 4,240 of record NZ_CAUPYL010000036.1, on the reverse strand, counting down.
GAAGCGGGACGCCGGGATGCGCTGCGGCAGGTCGATGCTGCCGGCCCGCCGACGGACGGCCTCTCGCTCGAGCAGGAGCAGGTCGATGTCGTCGGCCCACGGCCCCACGTCCTCCTGCCGCCGGGCCGCCGCGTCGACCACCTCGCCGGTGCCGGACTCCGCCGACTCGCGAGCCCGGAGGGTGCGCCCGACCCGCACCGCGGCGCGCTCGACCCGTGCGCGCCTCGGGCCCAGCGGGTCGACGGGCCAGACCAGCTCGCGCGACGACTGGGCGAGAGGATCGGACTCGTCGTCGGGCTCGGCCGGCACCGCGTCGACCGGGACGAGGCCCGCCTCCACCAGCTCGGCCAGGTACCTGCTCGGCTGCCGGGGCTTCACCGTCGACGACCAGAACGACCCGCTGAGCAGCAGGGCCTCCTTCGCTCGGGTGAACGCGACGTACGCGAGGCGCCTCTCCTCGGAGAGGTGCCGACGCCGGAGGTCGTCCTTGAAGGCCGCGAGCCGCTGGTCGAACTCCTTCTGGTCGTCGACGGAGCGCCACGCGAGGTCCGGCAGCTCGGCGGCGTCGCCACGGAACTCGTAGGGCAGCTCGCCGAAACCGAGCCAGCCGACGCCCTCGCGCGACGTGCCGGGCAGCTCCCCCTCGACGAGGCGCGGCACCGCGACGAGGTCCCACTCGAGGCCCTTGGAGCCGTGCACCGTGAGCAGCTGGACGGTGCCGGGCTCACCGTCGTCCGATCTCGGCCCCATGTCGTCGCGCCGCTCGGCCGCGGCCAGCCAGGAGAGGAAGCCGCCGAGGGCGGCGTTCTCGTCCGCCGCGACGTAGCCCGTCAGCTCGTCCTCGAAGGCCTGCAGCCACGCGCCGCCGTGGCCCTGCCCGGTGGCGGCCGCGACCTCGACGTCGAGCAGCATCTCCTGCTGCACCAGCGTCACGAGGTCGACCAGGTCGAGGCCCGTGCGCCCCCGCAGGAACGCCAGCTGCGAGCCCAGCCGTCGCATCCGGGCGAGGCCCTCGTCGCTCAGCCCGCGCAGTTGTCCGTGCCCGTCGGGCGCCGTGGCGACGAAGTCGAGCGCGTCGACCAGGGAGCCGTGCTCGCCCACGGCGACGGAGGCACGGAAGCCCGCGGCGACCTCGTCGCCCAGCACCTGCTGCGCGTGGTCGTGGGCGAACAGCCAGGAGGCGACGGACCGGAGCGCCGCGACGTCGTGCAGGCCGATCCGCCAGCGCGCACCCGTCATGAGCCGGATGAGCTCGGACCCGGCCGAGGGGTCGTGGAGCACCCGGAGGCAGGACACCAGGTCGACGACCTCGGGGCGCTGCAGGAGCCCGCCGACGCCGAGCACCCGGTAGGGCACCCCGTGCTCGGCGAGGGCCTCGACGAAGGCGGGCATCGTCTTCTTGGACCGGAACAGCAGCGCCGCCGTGCGCGGCGACGGGACGCCGTCGACGACGGGCGGGGCGGCGAGCTCGCGGGCGAACCAGGCCGCGACCTGGTCCGCCTCGGCCGGCAGGGTCTGCTCGAAGAGGGTCTCGACCCGGCCCTCGGGGGCCGTCGGCCGGGCTCGCAGCTCGCCGACCGGCACCTCGGACGCCGCCGCCAGCTCGGCCACCACGACGTTGGCGGCGTCGAGCACGCCCCGGGAGTTGCGCCAGCTCGTCGAGAGGCTGTAGACGGCATCGGGCTCGGCCCCGAAGTCGACGGGGAACCGGCCGAGGTTCGCCGCGGAGGCGCCCCGGAAGCCGTAGATGGACTGGTGCGGGTCGCCGACCGCCATCACGCCCGTGGTGGCGAACAGACGCGACAGCAGGCGCGTCTGCACGACGCTCGTGTCCTGGTACTCGTCGAGGAGCACGACGCGGAAGCGCGCGCGCATCGCGTCCACGACCTCGGGAGCCGTGTCGCAGACGTCGAGGGCGAGCGCGACCTGGTCGGAGTACTCGACGAGGCCCCGACGCGCCTTCTCGTCGGCGAACTGCTCGGCGAGCGCCACGAGCGGAGGCAGCGCCGACACCGCGGCGACCGCGTCGGTGACCGACTTGTAGGCCGACCCCTTGGCAGAGGGCAGGCCCGCGAGGTCGAGGAACCGGTCGCTGAGACGGAGCACGTCGTCGCCGTCGGCCACGTTCTCGCTGAGGGCGTGGCTCAGCCGGAGCACCGCCTCCGTCAGGGAGTCGACGCTGCGTCCGAGCCCGGCGAGGCGGTCGTCGCGGCTCGCGACGACCAGCGACCGCGCCAGCTGCCAGGCCGAGGCCTCGCCGAGCACCTGCGACTCGGGCTCGCGGCCCACGCGGAGGGCGTCGTCGCGGAACACCCCGTTGGCGAAGGCGTTGTACGTCGACACGGTGGGGACGTCGAACGGGTCGGGGTCGTCGCCCAGCAGCCCCGCCTCGCCGAGCTGGCGGATGCGCTTCTCGATGCGTTCGCCCAGTTCGCCGGCGGCCTTGCGCGTGAAGGTCAGGCCGAGCACCTGCGAGACCTCGACGTGCCCGTTGGCGAGCAGCCAGACGACCCGGTTGGCCATGGTCTCGGTCTTGCCGCTGCCGGCGCCCGCGACCACGAGGGCGGGCACGAGCGGGGCCTCGATGACGGCCTGCTGCTCGGGCGTCGGCTCGGGGAGGCCGAGCCGCACGGCCACGTCGACCGCCGACAGCCTCATGCGCTGACCTCGCCGACGACGTGGATGCGGCAGGAGCCGCCGGTCCTGCCCTCGCAGTGCTCGTCGAGACGGGCCAGGAAGACCTGCCCCGCCATGCCCTCGGCCGCGGCCTCGACGCGGCCGCGGAACTCCTGGAGCATCTCGGCGTCGAAGGCGGCCTGGGCGGGTTCCCGGTAGAGCTTGCCCCGCACGCCGGACGACACGACGACGAGCTTCGCTCCGCCCGGCGGCGTCCCCTCCGGCACGCTGTCGATCGCGCCGTCGGCGAGGGCGAGCTGGTAGCTGCCGAGCTGCGGGTGGGCCGCGATGGCCGCCGACGACGTCGGCGCGGCCCGCCCGGTCTTGAGGTCGACGATGACCGCGGCGCCGTCGCGGGTGCGCTCGACCCGGTCGATCGAGCCACGGAGGCGCGCCGGACCGGTGTCGAGGGTGAACGTCGACTCCGCCCCGATCAGCTCTCCGCCCGACTGCGCGAAGTCGCGCAGGTAGGAGGCGAGGCTCTCGGTCATCTGTCGGGCTCGGCGCTTCTCGGCCTCGGCGATCCAGGGCGACTCGAAGTCGAGCTCGTCCCAGCGCTCCTCGACCGCGTCCCACAGGGCCTCGACGTCGGTGTCGAGCGCGTGCTCCATGACGGAGTGGAGGACCGTGCCGATGCCCATCGAGGCGTTCGGCGCCGATCCGCCGAACCGGTCGACGAACCAGTGCAGCGGGCACTCCTCGAACGAGCCGAGCTGGGAGGGCGACACCGCGACGTGGGCCTCGGGCTCGGAGAGGTCGACCAGGGGCGCCGACGTGCTCGGCTCGGCGAGGCCGTACCACTCGCCCGGGTGCGCCCCGGCGACGCCGGCCGCGGCGAGACGGGCGAGGCCCGCCGTCGCCGACTCCGCGCGGCCCTGGTGGGTCGACTCGACCACGACGTGCCGGAGGTGCCCCACGAGGCCGCGGAGCGAGAGCGGGTGCCCCCCGGGCGGCGACGGCGCGTCGGTCGGCAGCAGCCGGAAGAAGACCGACGGCCCTTCGTCGTCGTCGGAGGTGCAGGAGAGGACGACCTGGCGACGCGCTCGCGAGACCGCGAGCGCGAACATGCGCAGCTCGTCGCTGAGCACGGCGGCACGGGCGTCGACCGGGGTCGGCCCCTGGTCTGGTACCTCGCCCGCCTGCGCCGCGTCGACGAGGTCGTCGGGGCCGAGCAGGGCGCCGCGCACCCGGAGGTTCGGCCACACGCCGTCCTGCAGGCGGGCTGCGACGACGACGTCGACCTCGAGGCCCACGGCAGCGGACGGGGTGCAGACGAGCACCGACTCGGCGGACGCCTGCGGCGAGAGGGTGTCCTCGGGCACCTCGGCGCCGAGCAGGGCGTCGAGGAACCCGACGGCCGGGGCCTCGGGGGTGCGCTCGACGAACCGCTTCGCCGCCGTGAACAGCGCGACCACCCCGTCGAGGTGCCGGTCGGCCTCGGCCGCCACGATCCCCCGGCCCGCGGCGCGGTCGCTCCACTCGCGCGCGAGGCCGCTGCGGTCCCAGAGCCCCCAGAGGACCTCCTCGATGCTCGCGCCGGCCGCGGCCTCGCGACGGGCGCCGT
>NZ_CAUPYL010000035.1:0-18972 GCF_963515265.1 uncultured Frigoribacterium sp. | reverse complement strand
CGCCGGGCCCGTTCGGCTTGCCTGCCCGTCCGGCGCGCCGGGCCCTTTCGGCCCGCCGGGTCCGTCCGGCCGTCCGGGCCGCCCATCCGGGCCTGGGCCCCGCCGCCGATCGCCGGTCGGCAACTCCTGACCTGTGCTCCGTCACCGTCGCACGCGACGGGGTCGCACGCGACTGCCCGTGCTCGTCGCAGGAGTTGCCGACGCTGGCTGCTCCGCGGCTCGCACGGCTCGCAGTCTGTACGACCGCGGTCCACGGGGAGGGGCTCGGGCTGTCGGTTAGCCGCCCGCGGTCGGCAACTCCTGATCGTGGGCGCCCGAGGGGCTGCGACGCCGCAGGTCTGTGCGCCGGGCGATGCGTTCCTCAGGAGTTGCCGACGTGCCCGCGTGCGGCCCGGGCTCGGGGCGCCTGCCGGCAGCGTCGCGGGTGCGTCCTCCCCGCCGCCGAGCGGTGGTCGTCTCGTCCACGCGCTGGCCCTCGAGCCCCGCGCCGCGAGCATCCGGGCGACCATCCTCGGGGGATGACGACGATCCGAGAGCTGGTGTCCGCGGCCGGCGGGTTGCTGCACAAGCGCGACCTCGTGGGCCACGGGGCCACGGACCGACACCTCACGGCGGCGGTGCGGGCTCGCGAAGTCCGGCGTCCGAGGCGCGGGTGGTACTCGACCTGGCCGTCCACCGACCCGAGGTTCGTCGCCGCCGCGGTCGGGGGCAGGCTGACCGGGGCGGCCGCGCTCGCTCTCCTCGGTGCGTGGACGTGGGATCGCCGTCCCCCCGAGGTCGTGGTCTCCGTGCCCCGCACCGCATCGCGCCTGAGGCGCCGTCGCGGCGTGCGCGTCGTGTGGGACGGAGCAGACGTGATCGATCGGGGCGGCACCGCGACCGTCGACCCGCGCGACGCCCTTGCCCGCGCCGTGGTCGAGGCGTCCTCTTTCGAGGACGCGGTCGTCCTCGCAGACTGGGCCCGCTCCGTCGAGCTGATCACCGAGGCGGACGACCGAGAAGTCCTGGGGCGGCACCGGGCGGACGCGTCGGGGCTGGCCGACTGGAGCGACGTCGGCGCACAGAGCATCCTCGAGAGCGCGGCGGGCACGCGCCTGCGCCGGGCGGGCCGCGTGGTCGAGCGTCAGGTCGTCGTGGGGCCGCGGGGCGAGGCGGTCGACCACGTCGTCGACGGGACCGCATCGCTCGAGACGGACGGTCGCGAGCACCATGCCGACCACTTCGAGCGAGATCGACGGAAGGACCTCGTGACGATCGCGGCCGGATTCGTGCCGTGCCGGGTCAGCTACCGGCAGGTGCGCGAGGAGTGGGCGGCGGTGCAGGAGGCGGTGGACAGGCTGGTGGGGCTCGCCGGCGGCCCGCAGCCCTCCGGGCACCCCGAGGCGCGGCTGCCGCGCGTGCTGGGCGCGAGGGGCCAGCGCCGCTGGAGGCTGGGGCATGACCTGGGAATGCCTCGGACCCGCACCGACTTTGCCCTGTCGTGACCGACACGACCACCGCCTCCTCTTCCCCCGCCAGCTCCCCGATCAAGGTCGACGTCTGGAGCGACATCGCCTGCCCGTGGTGCTACATCGGCAAGCGGAAGTTCGAGGACGCGGCGGCGCGGTTCGACGGTGAGGTCGAGGTCGAGTACCACTCCTTCGAGCTGTCGCCCGACACCCCGGTCGACTTCGAGGGTGACGAGGTCGATTTCCTCGCGAAGCACAAGGGCATGCCGGCCGAGCAGGTGCGCGGCATGCTCGACCAGGTCACCGGCGTCGCCGCCGAGGTCGGGCTCGCCTACGACTTCGGGTCGCTGCACCACACGAACACGGTGAAGGCGCACCAGCTGCTGCACTTCGCCAAGGCGCGCGGGCTGCAGCTCGAGATGACCGAGCGGCTGCTGGCCGCCTACTTCGTCGAGGGCCGTCACGTGGGCCGCGTCGCCGCCCTCGGCGACCTGGCCGCCGAGGTCGGCCTGGACCGCGCCGAGGTCGTCGCGGCCCTCGAGTCCGACCAGCACCTCGCCGACGTACGCGCCGACCAGCAGCAGGCGCAGGCGTTCGGCATCACGGGCGTGCCCTTCTTCGTGCTCGAGGGCAAGTACGGGATCTCGGGCGCCCAGGCGCCCGAAGCCTTCCTCGGCGCCCTGCAGCAGGTGCAGTCCGAGGTCGCCGCGGCGAGCGGCACCGCGTCCTCGCCGGGCGCGGCCGCGACCGGGACGGACACCGTCCGATGAGCCCGTTCGCCATGCTCGGCGACGCGGACGCTCTCGCGTGCGAAGGCGACGCGTGCCTGCTGCCGGCGGCGGTCGCCACCGTCCGTGCCCTGACCCCGGGCGCGTCACCGGCCGAGGTCGGGCCCGAGTCGGACCCGGCCCCGGAGGCGGCGGTCAGTCGCTGATGTCCGCCACGGTCGCGGAGTACGCCTCGATGAGCTCGTCCGCCTCGACGAACGCGCTCAGGCCGTGCCCGCCGGCGCCCATGGCCACTCGACGCCCGGCGATCCGTTCGTCGGCCACGACGGGCCAGGCGGTCGAGCTGCCGACGGGAGTGATGGTGCCGCGCTCGAAGCCAGTCGCGTCGAGGGCGACCTCGGCGGCAGGCATCGAGAGCTTGTTGACCCCGACGACGGTCCGCAGCTTGCGCCACGAGATCTGTCGATCGCCGGGGACGAGCGCGAACAGGAACGACCCGTCGTGCCGCTTTACCACGAGGCTCTTGACGACCGAGGCCGGGTCGACCCCCAGCAAGGCCGCCGCCGCCTCGAGGCTCTCCGCGGCCGGGCGCGCGACGATCTCGACGGCGAGGCCGCGTTCCGCGGCGTCGGCGAGGAGGCGCTGCGTGCCTCGCCCCTGCACGTCGTCTGGCCCCACGACGTCTTCCACAGGCGAACCGTCGGAGGCTGTCGGGGCAGGATCGCTCATGGGAGAATCGTACCGATGACCACCACCACCCTGCCTTCCCCCGGCCTCTCGATCGGACCGATCGACGTGGCCTCGCCCGTCGTGCTCGCCCCGATGGCCGGCATCACCAACACGGCCTACCGTCGCCTGTGCCGCGAGCACGGGGCCGGGCTGTACGTCAGCGAGATGATCACGAGCCGCGCCCTCGTCGAGCGCACCCCCGAGTCGATGCGGCTGATCACGCACCACGAGAGCGAGACGCCCCGCAGCATCCAGCTCTACGGCGTCGAGCCGAACACCGTCGCGGAGGCGGTCACCATGCTGGTCGCCGAGGACCGCGCGGACCACATCGACCTCAACTTCGGCTGCCCCGTGGCGAAGGTGACGCGGCGCGGCGGGGGAGCGGCCCTCCCCTGGAAGATCGGGCTCTTTCGCGAGATCGTCGAGCGAGCCGTGAAGGCCGCCGGCGACGTCCCCCTGACCGTGAAGATGCGCAAGGGCATCGACGACGAGCACCTCACCTACCTCGAGGCGGGCCGGGCGGCCGAGGGTGCGGGGGTCGCGAGCGTCGCGCTGCACGCCCGTACAGCCTCCGAGTACTACTCGGGCCAGGCCGACTGGTCGGCGATCGCGAAGCTGAAGCAGACGGTCACGAGCGTGCCCGTGCTCGGCAACGGCGACATCTGGTCCGCGGCCGACGCTCTCCGCATGGTCGACGAGACGGGCTGCGACGGCGTCGTCGTCGGCCGGGGCTGCCTCGGGCGCCCGTGGCTCTTCGGCGACCTCGCGGCCGCGTTCCGCGGCGAGGCGCAGAAGGCCGAGCCGGCCCTCGGCGAGGTGGCTGCGGCGTTCCGCCGGCACGCCGAGCTCCTGGTCGAGTTCTACGACGGCGACGAGCCGCACGCCTGCCGCGACATCCGCAAGCACGTCGCGTGGTACTTCAAGGGCTACCCGGTGGGCGGCGACACGCGTGCCGCCCTGGCGGCTGTCGAGTCCCTGCAGCAGATGGACGACCTGCTGGCGACGCTCGACGCCGCTCAGCCGTACCCCGGCGACGCGGCCGAGGGCCCGCGAGGCCGCGCCGGCAGCCCGAAGCGGCCATCGCTGCCCGACCGCTGGCTCGAGAGCCGTGAGCTCGACGAGGCGTTCCGCGGCGAGCTCGTGGCCGCCGAGCTGCACCACAGCGGGGGCTGAGGCGTGGCCTCCTCGACGTCCGCCAGTCCCACCTCCTCGATCTCATCCGCCACAGCATCAGCGATCGCGGCCGAACTCGCCACAGCACCCGCACCCGTCAGCCTGAGAGGCCCCCGGTGACCACTGCCTCCCTGCACGGCGTCGGCGTCGACTACGCCCCCGCCGACTCCGAGCGCTGGCTGCCCGAGCAGCACTCGAACCGCCGGAGCGACTTCGCCCGCGACCGGGCACGCCTGCTGCACTCGAGCGCGCTCCGGCGCCTCGCCGCCAAGACGCAGGTGCTGAGCCCGACCGCGGGGCTCGACTTCGCCCGCAACCGCCTGACGCACTCGCTCGAGGTGGCGCAGGTCGGCCGCGAGCTCGCGACGAGCCTGGGCCTCGACCCCGACGTCGTCGACACCGCGTGCCTGGCCCACGACCTGGGCCACCCGCCCTTCGGGCACAACGGCGAGCGGGCGCTGAACGAGTGGTCCTCGTCCATCGGCGGCTTCGAGGGCAACGCCCAGACCCTGCGGCTGCTCACCCGCATCGAGCCGAAGGTCATCGACGCGACGGGTCGCAGCTTCGGCCTCAACCTGACCCGTGCCAGCCTCGACGCGAGCTGCAAGTACCCGTGGCCGGCGGCGCAGGGCGTCCCCGACCCCGGCGGGCGCATGAAGTTCGGCTTCTACGACGACGACACGGCCGCCTTCGCGTGGCTGCGGGCGGGCGCGCCGCGCCGTCGCCGCTGCATCGAGGCGCAGGTGATGGACCTCTCCGACGACATCGCCTACTCCGTGCACGACTTCGAGGACGCCGTGGTCAACGGCTACGTCGACGTGTCGAGCCTGGGGTCGCCCGACGGCCACGAGGCCCTCGTCACGGCCATGCACGCGTGGGTCGGCGGCGAGCTCAGCCGGGACGAGCTCGAGGAGGCCTTCGACCGCCTCCGCCGCCAGCCCTTCTGGCTCCGTTCCTACGACGGCGGCCGTCTCGACCAGGCCCGCCTGAAGAACCTGACCAGTCAGCTGATCGGCCGTTTCGCCGGCTCGGCGACGCAGTCCACGCGCGAGTCGTACGCCGAGCAGTCGCTCATCCGGTTCAGCGCGAGCATGGTCATCTCGCCCGACGTCATCGGCGAGATCGCGGTGCTCAAGGGCATCACGGCGGCCTTCGTGATGACGCAGGGCCACCGCCAGCCGATCTACGAGCGTCAGCGCGAGGTCCTGACGACCCTGTCCGACGCCCTCTGGGCGACGGGCGACTCCGAGCTCGACCCCGGCTTCCGTGCCGACTGGGCCGTCGCCGACGACGATGCCGGCAGGAGGCGCGTGGTCGTCGACCAGGTCGCCTCCCTGACCGACCAGAGCGCCGTCAGCTGGCACGACCGTCTCGTCGGCGCACGATGACCGGTCCTGTCAGCCGCCCCGTGACCCGGCCCGAGCTCCGAGGAGGGACCGCCCCGTGCCCGGCCTGATCAGACGCGACGACATCGACGAGGTGCGCTCGCGCACGAACATCGCCGACGTCGTCGGCGACCACGTCACGCTCAAGGGCGCCGGCGTCGGCTCGCTGAAGGGCCTCTGCCCGTTCCACGACGAGCGCAGCCCGAGCTTCCACGTGCGCCCCCAGGTCGGCCGGTACCACTGCTTCGGCTGCGGTGAGGACGGCGACGTCTACAGCTTCGTCATGAAGACCGACCACACGACGTTCCAGGAGGCGGTCGAGCGGCTGGCGAGCCGCATCGGCTTCACCCTGCGCTACGAGGACGGCGGCAAGGCGAGCGACCACGGCGGCCGCGCGCGCCTCATCGCCGCGAACGAGGCCGCGCGGGAGTTCTTCGCCCAGCACCTCACCGCCGCGGACGCGGACCCGGCCCGTCGGTTCCTCGGCGAGCGCGGTTTCGACCCTGCGGCGGCCGAGCGCTTCGGCGTGGGGTTCGCCCCCAAGTCGTTCGACGCCCTGCGCTCGCACCTCAAGGGCGCGGGCTTCGCCGACGAGGAGCTCGTGACGGCCGGGTTGCTGAGCCAGGGCGACCGCAGCCCCTACGACCGTTTCCGGGGCCGTCTCGTGTGGCCGATCCGCGACGTCACCGGGTCGACCATCGGCTTCGGGGCCAGGCGGCTCCTCGACGACGACAAGGGCCCGAAGTACCTGAACACGCCCGAGACGCCGATCTACCACAAGTCGCAGGTGCTCTACGGGCTCGACCTCGCCCGCCGTGACATCGCGAAGGGCAAGCAGGTCGTCATCGTCGAGGGCTACACCGACGTGATGGCGTGCCACCTCGCGGGAGTGACGACCGCCGTCGCGACCTGCGGCACCTCCTTCGGCGTGGATCACATCAAGCTCCTGCGGCCGATGCTGGGCGAGAGCGCGGGGCACGACCTCTCGGCGCTCGGCCAGGTCGTCTTCACGTTCGATCCCGACGAGGCCGGCCAGAAGGCCGCGTCCCGGGCCTTCGCCGAGGAGCAGCGGTTCCAGACGCAGACGTTCGTCGCCCTCCCGCCCGAGGGCCTGGACCCCTGCGACCTGCGGCTCGCGAGGGGGGACGACGCCGTCCGGCGCATGATCGACACCCGTCGACCGATGTTCGAGTTCATGATCCAGCGCAGCGTCGTGGGGTTCGACCTCGAGACGGTCGAGGGCCGTGCGAGCGCGGTGCGGGCAGCTGCCCCGGCCGTCGCGTCCATCCGCGACAACTCGATCCGTCTCGGCTACGCGCGGTTCCTCGCGAAGGCGGTCGGAGAGGACACGGAGAGCGTCGTCGAGGTCGTGACGTCCGTGATGCGCCAGGCGCAGGCCGTCGCGGCGGCACCTCGTGCCCTGCCGGCCAACGCCTCCGAGGGGCGCCAGTCCATCACGAGCCTTCCGCCCCTGCCCGACGAGCCGGCTGGCCCCAGCCTCATGACGCTGCCCGGCGACCTGACGACCCGCACCGAGCGCGACGCGGTCATGGCGATGCTGCAGCACCCCGACGCCGTGGGCTTCGAGCTGATGAGGCGCGCGGTCCAGGCGCGTCTCGAGACCACTTCGCTGGCGGTGGTGCGCGACGCCATCGGCGCGAGCCTCGACAAGTTCGGCGAGGCCTCCTGGCTCGACGTCGTGCTGGACCAGACGCCCGCGCCGTTCGACGCCCTGGCGAAGGAGCTGGCGGTCGCGCCGATCCCGGAGCGCCAGGACAGGGAGATCACGACCTACTGCCGTGGCATCGTCGTGTCGATCGTCGAGCGGGACCTGATCAGGGAGAAGTCGGAGCTGATGGGCCGGTCGTTCCGCACGGACGTCAAGACCGACCCCGACAAGTGGCGTGAGATCCAGGTGCAGCTCGCCGCCCTCGAGGTCGAGCGGAGAGCGCTGACCGCCGAGCTGTGAGGGCCGAGGGCCGTGTGACGGCCGGCCGTGTGAGCGGCGTCGACACGTCATCGACTCGTCGTCGGGATGCCGTCGACTCGTCGTCGAGATGCCGCCGAGACGTCACCGAGACGCCATCGGACCACGTGGCAAACTTCGTTGCGAGTTTGTAAACGATCGCCTATCGGTTGCAGCCGAGAGCTGACTGTGTGTTACCAATAGCTACCCCCCGTGCACTGTCGCACCCACAGCTGCGGCCTCGGGGTCCCTGCACACAGAGAAAGAGGCAACCGGAATGACATCCGACTCCAGGCTCAACCGCCGCGTCCTCGCCGTCATGGGAGGAGCAGCCGCCACGGCTCTCGTCCTGGCCGGCTGCGCCTCCGGCGGCGACGCGGCAGACGACGCGCTCAACGGCATCAGCGTCGGCACCACCGACGTCATCACCTCGCTCGACCCGGCCGGGTCGTACGACAACGGCTCGTTCGCGGTGCAGAACCAGGTCTTCGGGTTCCTCATGAACTCGCCCTACGGCAGCCCGGACGTCGAGCCCGACCTCGCCGAGTCGGCCGAGTTCACCGACCCGACCACGTACACGGTCACCCTCAAGGACGGCCTGACGTTCGCCAACGGCAACGCGCTGACCTCGAGCGACGTCAAGTTCACCTTCGACCGTCAGCTGGCGATCGCGGACGACAACGGCCCCTCGTCGCTGCTCGGCAACCTCGCCAGCACCGAGGCTCCCGACGACAAGACCGTCGTCTTCACGCTGAAGGGCGCCGACCAGACCTGGCCCCAGATCCTGTCGAGCCCCGCCGGCCCCATCGTCGACGAGGACGTCTTCTCGGCGACCAGCCTGACCGCGCCGGACGACATCGTCGAGGGCAACGCCTTCTCCGGGCAGTACGCGATCACCGACTACTCCGAGAACGAGTCGATCCAGTACGCGGCCAACGAGTCCTACGACGGCGTGCTCGGCGCGGCGAAGACCGACTCGATCACGGCCACCTACTACACGGAGGAGACCGACCTCAAGCTCGCCGTGCAGGAGGGCGACGTCGACGTCGCCAACCGCAGCCTGAGCCCGACGGACCTCGCCGACCTGGCGAAGGACGACTCGCTGACCGTGCACAACGGCCCCGGCGGCGAGATCCGCTACATGGTCTTCAACTTCGACACGATGCCCTACGGCGCGACCCAGCCCGACGCCGACGCGGCGAAGTCCCTGGCCGTGCGCCAGGCCGTCGCGAGCGTCGTCGACCGCGAGGCCCTCGCCAAGGAGGTCTACAACGACACGTACACGCCGCTCTACTCGGTCGTGCCCGACGGCCTGACCGGTGCCACCAAGCCGCTCGAGTCGCTCTACGGCGACGGCCAGGGCGGCCCCGACGCCGACGCCGCGACCGCGGCGCTGTCGGCGGCCGGCGTGGACGTGCCCGTCCAGCTCGACCTGCAGTACAGCCCCGACCACTACGGCGCGTCGAGCGACGAGGAGTACGCCCTCATCAAGACGCAGCTCGAGGCGTCCGGCCTGTTCACCGTGAACCTGCAGTCGACCCTGTGGGACACCTACTCCACCGAGCGTCGCCAGGATGCCTACCCCGTCTACCAGCTCGGCTGGTTCCCCGACTTCTCGGACGCCGACAACTACCTGTCGCCGTTCTTCGTGAAGGACAACTTCGTCGGCAACCACTACGACTCGGCGGCCGTCCAGGCCCTCCTGTCGCAGGAGATCGCCGAGGAGGACGAGACGGCCCGTACGGCACTCATCGGCGACATCCAGGACGCCGTCGCGGCCGACCTGCCGACGCTGCCGCTCCTCCAGGGCACGCAGGTCGTCGTCTCAGCCAGCGACGTCCAGGGCGTCGACGACACGCTCGACCCGTCGTTCAAGTTCCGCTACGGAGCTCTCAGCCGCTAGTCGGCAGGACGACCGCCTCACGGCACGACGACGAGGGGTGCTCCGCCCACGGGCGGGGCACCCCTCGCGTCCGCCCCCGTTCCACCCAGAAAGGCACATCGACGTGACAGTGCTCACCGGCGACCAGATCGCCCCCGAGCGGCCCGCCCCCGCGGCCCCCCGACGACGCCGCGCAGGCGGCGGAGGCGGTGGTCTCGGACGCTACCTGGTGGTCAGGGCCGTCCTGATCATCCCCACCGTCTTCATCCTCGTCACGCTGGTGTTCTTCCTGATGCGCGTGGTCGGCAACCCGATCACCGCCTCGGTGGGCGACCGCCTGACGGAGGCGCAGCTCGCCGAGCGCCTCGCCGCGGCGGGCTACGACCGGCCGATCATCGTCCAGTACGTCGAGTACCTCGGGCAGATCGTGCGCCTCGACTTCGGCACGACCGCCACGGACAACCGCCAGATCAGCGACATCATCGTCACGTACGGCGCCGCGACCCTCGAGCTCGTGATCTACGCGCTCATCGTCGCGCTCGTGATCGGCATCCCGCTCGGCATGCTCGCCGCCTACCTCCGCGACCGCTGGCCCGACGCCGTGCTGCGCATCCTCGCGATCTTCGCCTACGCGACGCCCGTCTTCTTCGCGGGCCTGCTGCTGAAGCTCACCTTCTCCGTCTGGCTCGGCTGGCTGCCGCTGAGCGGGCGCGCCGACACCCGGATCGCGATCGCGCTCGGGCGCATCGAGAACCCGACGGGGATCTACATCCTGGACGCGCTGCGGCTCGGCAACTCGACGATCACGCTGAACGTCCTCAGCCACGCGGTGCTGCCCGCCCTCACGCTGGGCCTGCTCACGGCGGGCATCTTCCTCCGCCTGGTGCGGACGAACGTCATCGGCACGCTCGGCTCCGAGTACGTCGACGCCGCCCGTTCGCGTGGCGTCTCCGAGCTGCGTCTCGTGCGCAAGCACGCGCTCAAGCCGGCGCTGATCCCCATCATCACCGTGATGGGCCTGCAGATCGCCATGCTGCTCGGCGGCTCGGTGCTCACCGAGACGACCTTCGGCTGGCGCGGCCTCGGCTTCCAGCTGCAGCAGTACCTCTCGGCGCGCGACTTCGTCGCCGTGCAGGGCATCGTGGCCGTGCTCGCCGTCATCGTCGCCGTCACGAACTTCCTGGTCGACGTCATCGCGGCCCTCATCGACCCGAGAGTGAGGTACTGACCGTGTCGACCACCACCTCCGGCGTCCTGTCCGACCGGCACGAGCCCCTCTGGAAGCGCCTGCCGATCGTCGCCCACGTGCGCCGCTCGGTCGGCCTGCAGCGCGGCATGCTCGTCGCCGGGATCGTCATCTGCGTCGCGTTCGTCGTGCTCGCCGTCTTCGCCCCGCTCATCGCGCCCTACGGCTACGGCCAGCTCAGCGACGACGACGGCACGTTCGCGCGCCAGGCCGCCCCCTCGGCCCAGCACCTCTGGGGCACCACGGTCGGCGGCTACGACGTCTTCAGCCGCGTCGTCTGGGGCACCCGCACGGCGATCTCCGTCGTGGTCGTGGCGGTCGTGCTCTCGATCGTCCTCGGCGTCGTCCTCGGCCTCGTCTCCGGCTACCTCGGCGGCTGGGTCGACCGCGTGCTCGTCGTCGTGGCCGACGCCGTCTACGCGTTCCCCTCGCTGCTGCTCGCGATCGTCGTCTCGATCGTCATCAGCGGCGGCCAGTCGAGCCTCTGGGGCGGCATCCTCTCGGCGGGCATCTCGATCACCGTCGTGTTCGTGCCCCAGTACTTCCGGGTCGTCCGAGCCGAGGCCGTCCGGCTCAAGTCGGAGGCGTTCGTCGAGTCCGCCAAGGTCGTCGGCAGCAGCACGCCGCGCATCATGTTCAAGCACGTGCTCCGCAACGCGACCCGCAGCCTGCCGCTCATCCTCACGCTGAACGCGTCGGAGGCGATCCTCACCCTGGCCGCGCTCGGCTTCCTGGGCTTCGGCATCGGCCCGACGTCCGCCGCCGAGTGGGGCTACGACCTGAACCGCGCGCTCAGCGACACGGCGAGCGGCATCTGGTGGACGGGCGTGTTCCCCGGAGCGGCCATCGTCCTGATGGTGCTCGGCATCACCCTCGTGGGCGAGAGCCTCAACGACCTGGCCGACCCGCGCCTCCGGACGCGTCGCCGGGCCGGCCGCAGCAAGAAGGCAGGGCGCAGCGGCGCCGGCAGCACCACGACCACGACGGCCGCAGCGCCGGTCGAGCCGCAGGAGGCGACAGCATGACCACCGGACCGCTCGACCCGGGCGCACAGGCCGCCCAGCCCGTCCGCCACGCCGCCCACGACGTCGCCCGCGACGAGCGCGACGTGGCCGTCGGCATCACCGACCTCCGCGTGACGTTCGCGACCGACGGCGGCGACGTCGCGGCGGTCCGCGGCGTCACCCTCGACGTGCGAGCGGGCGAGGTGCTCGCCATCGTCGGCGAGTCCGGCAGCGGCAAGTCCGTGACGGCCAAGACGATCCTGCGCCTCCTGCCCGAGACGGCGGTCGCCTCCGGAGCCGTCGTGCTCTCGGGGAAGAACGTGCTCGAGATCGGCCGCGGCGCCGTGCGCGAGATGCGCGGGACCGAGGTCGCGATGGTCTTCCAGGAGCCGTCGACCGCGCTCAACCCCGTCTACACGGTGGGCTGGCAGATCGCTGAGGGCATCCGTGCCCACGGCAAGGTCGGCCGCAAGGAGGCGCGGGCGAGGGCCGTCGACATCCTGCGGAAGGTGGGCATCCCCGACCCCGAGACCCGCGTCGACTACTACCCGCACCAGTTCTCGGGCGGCCAGAAGCAGCGCGTCGTCATCGCCATGGCGCTCGTGCTGAACCCGTCGGTCATCGTCGCCGACGAGCCGACGACCGCGCTCGACGTGACCGTGCAGGCCGAGATCCTCGACCTGCTGCGCCGCTGCCGCGACGAGTTCGGCACCGCCATCGTGCTGATCACCCACAACATGGGCGTCGTGGCCGACCTGGCCGACCGGGTGGCCGTGATGTACCAGGGCGAGGTCGTCGAGCAGGCGACGTCGGAGGCGCTGTTCGCGTCCCCGCAGGACGACTACACCAAGCGCCTCCTCGGCAGCGTCCCCGTCCTCGAGCCGCGCGGCGCCCAGGTGCAGGCCGGTGAGGCCGACCGCGACGTCGTCGTGCGCGCCTCGGGCCTCGAGATCGAGTACCCGGGCCGCCTCGGCCGCGGCGGGTTCCGGGCCGTCAAGGGCGTCGACTTCTCGATCGCGAAGGGCGAGGTGCTCGGCCTCGTCGGCGAGAGCGGCTCGGGCAAGACCACCATCGGCCGTGCCATCGCCGGTCTGACCAAGGTGACCGGCGGCTCCCTCGAGGTGCTCGGCGTCGAGATGAACGGCGTGCACGAGCGCGAGTTCAAGCCGCTGAGGGCCGACATCGGGTTCGTCTTCCAGGACCCGGCGTCGAGCTTCAACCCGCTGCTGACCATCGCCGAGTGCGTTGCCGAGCCCCTCATCGTGCACGGCCGCGCCGGCGACGCGCGCGCCGCGCGTCCGCGCGTCGACGAGCTGATGGAGGCGGTGCAGCTGCCCAAGGCGTTCGGGGACCGCTACCCGCACGAGCTCAGCGGCGGGCAGCGGCAGCGGGCCAGCCTCGCCCGGTCCCTGGCCCTCGAGCCGAGCCTCCTCATCGCCGACGAGCCCACGAGCGCCCTCGACGTCTCGGTGCAGGCACGCGTGCTCGAGCTCTTCCGCGAGCTGCAGGCCGACCTGGGCTTCGCGGCGCTCTTCATCAGCCACGACCTCGCCGTCGTGAACATGCTCGCCGACCGCATCGGCGTCCTGTACCACGGCGACCTCGTCGAGAGCGGGCCGAACGACCAGGTGCTCGGGGCTCCCGAGCACCCGTACACCCAGCGGCTGCTCGCCTCCCTGCCGGTGCCCGACCCGGCCGAGCAGGCGGCACGTCGTCGCCGTCTCGCCGAGCTCGACGCCCGCGCGGCGGCGGGCGAGGTAGCGTGACGCGGGTGAGCCCCGAACTCGACCTGGACCGCCCCGTCACGACGGACGACCTCTCGCTGACCTACCCGGCGCGTGCGGGCCACCCGGCGCTGCGGGCGGTGGACGGGGTCACCCTCGACATCCGGGTCGGCGAGATCGTCGCCGTGCTGGGGGAGAGCGGCTCCGGCAAGTCGACCTTGGCGCTGGCCGTCGCCGGCCTCGTCGGCAAGGGCCGTCCGCCGGAGGGCCGGCCGCAGATCAGCGGGGGAGCGGCGAGCGTCTTCGGCCTCGAGCTGACTCGGGCGAGCGCTCGACGTCGCGGCCGGCTGTCGTCGGTCGTCGGCTACCTCGCCCAGGACGACGGCGAGGCCCTGAGCCCCGACCTGACGGTCGGCGAGGCCATCGCCGAGCCGATCTACCTCCGCGACCGGCACTTCGACCGTCGCGAGGCGGGGCGCCTCGTGACGGCGCTGGTCGACGCGGTGCACCTTCCGCTAGGGACGATGCTCAAGCAGACCTGGGAGCTCAGCTCGGGACAGCGGCAGCGCGTGGCCCTGGCGCGGTCCCTCGTGCTCGAGCCGCGCCTCCTCGTGGCCGACGAGCCGGCGCGCGGCGTCGACGTGCTCGTGCGGCAGGCCGTGCTCGACGTCATCAAGAACCTGCACGCCGAGCGGCAGTTCTCGGCGATGGTCGTCACGTCGAGCGTGTCCGAGGCACGGGCGATCACCGACCGCGTGGCCGTCATGCGCGGCGGTCGCCTCGTCGGCCTCGGGCAGATCGACACCGTCCTCCGCGACGGGGTCGACCCCTACGTCAAGGTCCTGTCGACCACGACGCCGATCGACGTCATCAGGCCCGAAGAACGAGAGCGCGGCGAACGAGAGCGCGGCGACGGCCGTCGCGACGAGCGACGGCCGTGACCGCAGGAGGCGCGCGCGGCCACCGCGCAGCGGCCATCGAGGCCGCCGACCTGCCTCCGGAGCGCCGTCCTCGCCCTGGAGCCGTGAGCATCGGCCCGCGCGGCTCGGCGGTCTTCGAGGACGCCGTGCACGAGGCGGGCGGAGAGCTCGTCCCGCTCGGCCCCGACACTCGGGGCCTCATCTGGCTCTCGTACCGCGACGTGGCAGGCCTCGAGTCCGCCCTCGCGGCGCACCCCGGCATCGATTGGGTGCAGCTGCCCTGGGCCGGGGTGGACGCGTTCTCCGGGGTGCTCGAGGCGCATCGCGACCGGCCCCTCCCGCTCTGGACGAGCGCGAAGGGCGCGTACGCCGAGCCGGTGGCCGAGCACGCTCTCGTGCTGCTCCTCTCGCTGTTGCGCGTCGTGCCCTCGCGGGTGCTGGCGTCCTCCTGGCAGACCGAGCAGCGGGGCATCTCGCTCTACGGCCGGCACGTCGTGATCGTCGGGGCCGGGGGCATCGCGCGCGAGCTGGTGCGCCTGCTGGCGCCCTTCGACGTGCGGGTGACGATCGTGCGCCGCACGGCGGACCCGGTCGAGGGCGTCGAGCGGACCGTGGGGGTCGACCTGCTCGACGAGGTGCTGCCCACCGCCGACGTCGTCGTGGTCGCGGCAGCCGCGACCCCCGGCACGGCCCGGCTCTTCGACGCTCGCCGGCTGGCCCTCCTCCCGTCCCGTGCCGTGTTCGTCAACGTCGCCCGGGGGAGCCTCGTCGACACCGACGCCCTCGTCGCCGCAGTGGGCGCCGACCGGCTCTGGGGCGTCGGGCTGGACGTCACCGACCCGGAGCCGCTGCCGGACGGCCACCCGCTCTGGGGCGACCCCCGCGTGATCGTGACGCCGCACCAGGCGGACACGCCGGAGATGACCGCGCCCCTGCTCGCCGGCCGCATCCGCCACAACGTGCGGGCCCTCGCAGGAGACGGGCACTTCGTCGGCGTCGTCGACCCGGTCGCCGGCTACTGAGCGGGCAGGCCGCCCTGGCCCCTCGGCCTCACCGTCGAGGAGGCGCGCGACGCGCCCGGCGGTCGCCTGGTGTTCAGAGACGGCTGCGACATGCGGTAGTGTTGTGTCCGCTGTCAGGGACTCCGGTCCACGTCAGCTGCCATTCCTCGATAGCTCAATTGGCAGAGCAGCCGGCTGTTAACCGGCAGGTTGTTGGTTCGAGTCCAACTCGGGGAGCGAAGGCCCAGCGGCTCCACCCGCTGGGCCTTTTCTCTTGTGTGGTGCTCGGTCTGCGTGGGTGCTCGGTCGGTGTGGGTGCTCAGTCAGTCGTCGAGGTGGTCGACGCCCGGCAGCCAGGTCTGGCCCGGCACGCCCCAGCCCGACTTCTTCACGCTCTTGGCCGCGGCCTTGTGCAGGGGGTGGTCCAGGCGGTCGGCGTAGAGGACGCCGTCGAGGTGGTCGTACTCGTGCTGGAAGATGCGGGCCAGCCAGCCGTGCGCCTCGATCTCGTACTCGTCGCCCTCGAGGTCCGTCGCGCGGAGCAGCACGCTCTCGGCCCGGCGCAGCGGGAACCGCTCGCCCGGGATCGAGAGGCACCCCTCCGATTCCTCGTCGTCGTCGAGGGGCTCGATGCCGAGCGGGCTCTGCCAGACCGTCGGGTTGATCGCGACGCCGCGCCAGGGCTCGCCGTCGTCGTCCACCCACGAGTACACGAAGAGACGGAGTCCTACCCCGACCTGCGGGCCGGCGAGGCCCACTCCGGGTGCGGCGTCCATCGTCTCGAACATGTCGGCGACGAGCGTGCGCAGGTCGTCGTCGACGACCTCCACCTCGGCGGCTCGGGCGTGGAGGACGGGTTCCCCCGTGATGGTGATGGGTCGTACGGCCATTCGCCCAGACTATCCAGCGCGCTGCCGCTACCGTGTCACCGTGAGCGCTGACCTCGGGGACCTGACCGCCCAGGTGTCGTTGACCCCCTACCAGGCGCTCGGGATCCCCATCGCCCTCGTCGGCGCGGTGTTCCTCTCGATCGGTGCGCAGCTGCAGAGCCGCGGTGTCGAGAAGGTCGAGCGTCGTCTCGGGGCGGCTCAGAGCGGCATGAGCGTGCGCCAGGTGGTCGCGCTCGTCGGCAGGCCGTCCTGGGTGGCCGGCACGCTCCTCCTGGGCCTGGCCGTCGTCTTCCAGCTCACCAGCCTCAACATCGCGCCCCTCCTCGTCGTGCAGCCCCTCGGTGCCGTGGCGCTCGTCGTCACCGCCGTCATCAACGCCC
This sequence comes from uncultured Frigoribacterium sp., assembly GCF_963515265.1. NCBI lineage: Bacteria > Bacillati > Actinomycetota > Actinomycetes > Micrococcales > Microbacteriaceae > Frigoribacterium > uncultured Frigoribacterium sp. The sequence goes on along the minus strand of NZ_CAUPYL010000035.1, from coordinate 2,496 downwards.
GCGTGACCAAGCAGCGACTGAGCGCGAAGGTCAAACGTTCGATCGCGCTCTGCGTGGGCGGCATCGGGCTCTTCGCGACCGTCGCCGCGTTCGCCGCGACCGAGTCGCCGATCACGACCCGTCAGCTCGTGACGGTGCTCGTGCTGCTGCTCGTCGTGGGGGCCGTGCTGGCTGCGGCCTTCGTCGTGCTGCGCCACCGCCGCAACGTGCTCTTCTACGTCATCGGCGCGGGCGTCCTCTACGGCTTCGTCGCGACCCTCGCCAAGGTCGTGCTGAACCGGATCACGTCGGGCACCTTCGACTGGCTCGAGGTCGTCTGCATCGTCATGCTCGTCGCGGCCGCGGTGCTCGGCGGCTACTTCGTGCAGAACGCCTACTCGTCGGGGTCGCCCGACCTCGTCATCGCGGGCCTCACCGTCGTCGACCCGATCATCGCCGTGACCATCGGCATCGTCGTGCTCGGCGAGGCCGCGACGGCGCCGCCGATCGCCGCCGTGCTCTTCCTCGTCGCGGGGGCCGTCGCCGTCGCCGGCGTCTTCCAGCTCGCCAAGCACCAGCCGCAGAAGAAGAGGGTCAGCTGAGCTACCGTGGTCGACGCGGGTCGCCGGGCGTCCGGTTCTCCGGTCCGCTGACCCGCCCCCTCCTGCACCCGGGCCCGACCACCCCTCACGACAAGGACTGACCACGTGACCGACGCCCACGGACCGACCGATCCGAGCGACACCGCAGCCTGGGCCGACGCGCCGAGGCTGAGCGTGCTGATCGCCGCCGACACGTTCCCGCCCGACGTCAACGGCGCCGCGAACTTCGCCGAGCGGCTGGCCGTCGGCATGGCGGCCCGCGGCCACGACGTGCACGTCCTGGCGCCCGCAGCCAGCCGGAAGCACGGCACGTTCCTCGAGCAGCACGCCGGCGTGACCCTGACGGTGCACCGGCTCTACTCGACGAGGTGGCCCCTCCACGACTGGCTGCGCTTCGCGACGCCGTGGCGGGCCGAGGCGAACGCCGAGCGGGTGATCCGCCAGATCCAGCCCGACGTCGTCCACATCCAGTCCCACATCGTGATCGGCCGTGCCGTGGTCCGGGTCGCGAACCGTCTCGGCATCCGGGCCGTGGCGACCAACCACTTCATGCCCGAGAACCTGCTCGAGCACACGGGGCTGCCGCACGCGCTGCGGGCGACCGCCGTCAAGATGGCCTGGGCCGACGCGAGCCGCACCTACCACCGCGTCGAGTCGATGACGACGCCGACCGACAAGGCGGCCCGGTTCCTCGAGAAGGCCATCGACGTCGAGGGCGTGCTCGCGGTCTCGTGCGGCATCGAGGCGTCGAACTACGCCGCCCGCGACGACCGGCCGGAGGGCAACCGCATCGTGTTCGTCGGACGGGTCACGGCCGAGAAGCAGATCGACGTGCTGCTGCGTGCCATGACGCTGATCGACCCGGCGCTCGAGAGCACGCTCACGATCGTGGGCGGAGGCGACCTGATGCGGCACCTGCAGCAGCTGAGCGTCGACCTCGGCCTCGCCGGGCGCGTCACCTTCGCCGGCTACCTCTCCGACGCCGAGCTGCGCCGCACCCTCACCGACGCGACCGTCTTCGCGATGCCGTCGATCGCCGAGCTGCAGAGCATCGCGAGCCTCGAGGCGATGGCCTCCGGCCTCCCGATCGTGGTCGCGGACGCGATGGCCCTTCCGCACCTCGTCGACGACGGCAGCAACGGCTGGTTGTTCCGCCCCGGCGACAGCGCCGACCTGGCCGACAAGCTGACACGGGTGCTCACGGCGTCCGACGACGAGTACCGGTCGATGCGGCGAGCCAGCCTCCGGATGATCGAGGGGCACGACATCGAGCGCACGCTCAACGTCTTCGAGGGCCTGTATCGTGGGCAGCCGGTGGCTCCCACCACCGACGTCGTCTCGTCCTGACATCGCCCGCGGGTGCCGGTCGGGCCGGCGACACGGGGCGGTAGCTCAGCCGGTTAGAGCAGTCGACTCATAATCGATCGGTCACGGGTTCAAGTCCCGTCCGCCCTACTTCCGAGCTGATGCCGGAGCCACGCCTGCCGGTCACGCCTCCCAGCCGTCCCGCTCGACCTTCTGGCAGCATGGCGGGATGTTCTTCAGCAGGAGCGTCGGCCCCGACGACGGTGACGACTCCCTCGCGTCCGTCGGCACCGAGCCGCGAATGGGCGTCGGGGCGCAGGTCTACGTGCTCGACTCCGACGAGGAGCCGACGTCGCCGTGGCCCTGGGGGCCGACAGGAGTCGTCATGCGGGCCGGCGGCTCGGCGTGGCAGGGCGTGTCGGCCATCGGTGGCTCGGCCCGGACGTGGTGGGTCGAGTTCGACTCGCCCCAGCTCGACCGCGACGGCGACGGGCCGGTGCAGAGTGCCCAGGTGGCCGAGCGCTTCCTCCGCCTCGCGCCTCCCATAGCGCCCCGCTGACCCCGCCCGCCCGCCCGCCGGTCCGCGCCCGCCGGTCCGCCCGGCCCCCGC
>NZ_CAUPYL010000034.1:0-19409 GCF_963515265.1 uncultured Frigoribacterium sp. | reverse complement strand
ACGCGTGCGTGCTCGAGGCGCACCGCGGCCGTCTCGGCGACGTCGTCGCGGACCGGGTCGAGGTCGCGGACGCCGACGGCGACGTCGCGGTCGCGGCTCGCCTGCGACGACCGCACCCGGTCGATCGCCCGTCGCCGCGCCTGCACGAGCAGCCACGACAGCGCGGTGCCCCTGGCCGGGTCGAAACGGGAGGCGTCCTGCCAGACCGCGAGGAACACCTCCTGCACGACCTCCTCCGACTGGGCGGGATCGACGAGCACCCGACGCACGAGGCCGTGCACGCGCGACGCAGTGCGGTCGTAGAACGCGGCGAAGGCACGCTCGTCGCCGCGGGAGAAGGCGACCACGAGGTCGTCGTCCGAGGGCGAGAGCTCGGCATGCTGCACAGGTGCGAGGGTCACGGTGTCGTCCGGTCGGTGTGGGGTACGAGGGGGTGGGAGGCGCTCCCCCCCGAGTGCTGCGGCCACTGTATGCGCCTGCATGATTTTGGTGTCCCCCACTTCGGGGGCCGGACCCTCAGCAGCTGGTCCACTGGTACATCAGGATCGACGCTTCACCCTCCACACAGGACATTTCCTCGGTATCCTGGAGTGCAGAGCTGCACGCCCTACCCGCCCACGATCGGAGACACCTGTGCCCGTCCCCACCTCTGCCCCCACGACCGAGCGGCAGCTGCTGCGCGACACGGTCCGCGACCGTCTCCGCGAGGCGATCCTCGACGGCACGCTCGAGCCCGGCGAGCGCCTGCACGACGACGAGCTCGTCGCCTGGCTGCAGGTGTCGCGCACGCCGATCCGCGAGGCTCTGAGCGACCTCGTCCGCGCCGGCCTCGTCGAGATGGCGCCGAACCGCTGGACGCGGGTCGCGACGCCCGACGCCGGCCAGGCCGTCGAGGTCGTCCAGACGCTCGGGGTGCTGTTCGGCGGGGCCGTCCGCCTCGCCGTGCCGCGCCTCCCCGAGACGGTCGTGAAGCAGATCAGCTCCGCCGTGGAGGCCTGCATCGGCGACATCGAGCGAGAAGACGGCCCGGCGCTGAACGCCCACGCCGTCGCCCTCTTCGACACCTACGTCGAGCACTGCGGCAACAGCGCCCTCAAGAAGGTCTGCCGCGACGTCACGGACGGCCTCGCCTACTCGCTCCGCGTGCCGAACATAGTCCAGGTGCTGAACTGGGGCGAGATGAGCACTGCGCTCACGGCCCTCGAGCAGGCGACCCGCGACCGCGACCCGATCCGGGCCGAGCTCGCCGCCGAGGCTATGCACGAGCTGCCGGGCGAGCGGCCCCTCTCGCCCGAGCGCCCCGGCGCCTAGCGACCGACGCACGACCGGCAGGCACGACCGGTCGCGGCGCACGGCTAGACGGTCGTCGCGTCGTCGACCTCGCCCACGAGCTCCTCGATGATGTCCTCCAAGAAGAGCACGCCGGTCGTCTCGCCCATCACCGAGACGGCCCGGGCGACGTGCGCACCGCTGCGGCGCATCGACGCCAACGCGTCCTCGAGGTCGGCGTCGTGCGGCACCGCGCCGAGCCGCCGGACCCGCTTCGCCGGCACGGGCGCGTCGAGGGTCTCGGCCGAGGTCAAGTCCATGACGTCCTTGAGGTGCAGGTAGCCGGTCGGCTGCCCCTCGCCGTCGGTGAGCACGTAGCGCGAGTAGCCGTGCTCGGCGACGGCGAGCTGCACGTCACGCGGGGTGGCTCCCGGCACGAGCCGCACCATCTCGGCCACGGGCACCTCGACGTCGCGCACCTTGCGGGTCGTGAACTCGAACGCTGCCGAGAGCGTGCCCGACGCGTCCGACAGCACTCCCTCGCGGGTCGACTGCTGCACGATCGTGGCGACCTCGTCGAGCGTGTAGGTGCTCGTCGCCTCGTCCTTCGGCTCGACGCGGAACAGACGCAGCACCGCGTTCGCGACGCCGTTCAGCGACCAGATCACGGGCTTGAACACGGTCGCGACGAACACGAGCGGAGGCGCGAGCAGCAGGGCCGCCCGGTCCGGCACCGAGAACGACAGGTTCTTCGGGATCATCTCCCCGACGACCACGTGCAAGAAGGTGACGAGCACCAGCGCGATCACGAACGCGACGACGCCGATCGCCTCGGGCGTCAGGGGCGTGGCCGCCAACGGGATCTCGAGGAGGTGGTGGATCGCCGGCTCGGACACGTTGAGGATGACGAGCGAGCAGACGGTGATGCCGAGCTGGCTCGTCGCGAGCATGAGCGTGGCGTGCTCCATCGCCCACAGGGTCTTCTTCGCCGCCTTGCTGCCCGCCTCGGCCCGCGGCTCGATCTGGGAACGGCGAGCGGAGATGACCGCGAACTCGGCGCCGACGAAGAAGCCGTTGACGATCAGCAGCACGAACAGCCAGACGATGCCGGGCAGGTACTCGTTCATCGCTTCAGGTCCTCTCGCAGTCCGGCGACGACCCGGTCGTGGTCGGTGGCGGCAGTCCCGCTGCCGTGCGTCGAGGGCAGGGAAGCGCCGGAGGCGGTCGGCAGCTCGGCCGGCGAGGGCACGAACCGCAGGCGCTCGAGCCGCTGCCCGACCACGCGCTCGACGCGCAGCGTGCCGCCCTCGAGCTCGACCTCGTCGCCCACCTCGGGCAGGCGGTCGAGCTGCTCGGTGACGAAGCCGCCGACGGTCTCGTAGTCGCCGTCGTCGGGCACCCGCACCGTGGCGCGGTCCCAGAGCTCGTCGGGGCGGAGGGCGGCGTCGAAGACGACGGTGCCCGACGACCGCACGATGCCGGCCTTCGCGCGGTCGTGCTCGTCCTCGAGCTCGCCGACCAGCTCCTCCACCAGGTCCTCCAGGGTGACGAGGCCCGCCGTGCCGCCGAACTCGTCGGAGACCACGGCGATCTGGAAGCCCTCACGACGCAGCAGGCCGAGCAGGGTGTCGACGCCCATCGACTCGGGCACGAAGCGCGCGTCCGACACGAGGCCGGCGACCGGGACGGACGCCCGCTGCTCGGCGGGCAACGCGAACGCCTGCTTGACGTGCACGACGCCGACGATGTCGTCGCTGTCGTCGCCGATCACGGGGAACCGCGAGAAGCCGCTCGCCAGCGCCGTCTCGACGACGTCGGCGGCGGTGCCGGTGGAGCGGACCGTCGTCATGCGGACCCGGGGGGTCATGACGTCGACCGCCGCGTGCTCGGAGAACCGCAGGGTGCGGCCCAGGAGGGTCGCGTGGTCGTCGTCCAGCATGCCCTCGAGCGCCGAGCGCCGCACCAGCGAGCTCAGCTCCTCCGCGGACCGGGAGCCGGACAGCTCCTCCTTCGGCTCGATGCCCATCGTGCGGATCGCGGCGTTGGCGGTGTTGTTGAAGAGCAGGATGACCGGCTTGAACACGGTCGTGAAGGTCGCCATGAACGGCACGACGAACTTGGCCGTCGCGAGCGGCAGAGCGAGCGCGAAGTTCTTCGGGACGAGCTCGCCGACGACCATGGAGAAGAGCGTCGCGATCACGATGCCGACGACGGCGCCGATGCCCGGGACGACGGCCGCGGGCACGCCGAGCTCGCCGAGCGGGGCGGCGAGCAGCGAGCTGATCGCGGGCTCGAACGTGTAGCCGGTGAGCAGCGTCGTCAGCGTGATGCCGAGCTGCGCCCCGGAGAGGTGGGTCGACGTGATGCGCAGCGCCTTGATCGTCGGCGCGAGGCGCTTCTCGCCCCGGGCCTGGCGGGCCTCGAGGTCGTTCCGGTCGAGGTTCACCAGCGCGAACTCGGACGCGACGAAGAAGCCGGTGCCGACGGTCAGGACCAGACCGACGGCGAGCATGGCCCACTCGTTCACTGAGCCCCTCCTCGCTCGTCAGAGACACCATGGGGCGTCAGGGCGCGGAAGGGCGTCGGCATGTGAGAGGGAGGGTCGTCCATGCGGTGATGGTAAGGAGCGACGCCGCGACGATGCTGTGAACCTGCAGTGCGTGCAGGTCGCCCTCGCGGCCGAGTGGTCGACTCCTGCTCCGGCCGGCCCGCTGATCGACCGTTCGTGACCACTCGGCACCAGGGCAGTGGGCGTCGGTCGCAGCCCGTACGCTGGGAGCCGATCGATCGGAGACACCCTGTGACTGACATGAGCCTCCGGCTGCCGACCAGGCGCTTCCGCGCCGTGTTCGCGCTGGGCACGCGGCACGCGGCGACGCTGCCGCTGCCCACCTCGCTCGGCAAGCCCAACCTCTTCGGCGAGTGGGACGACGAGACCGAGCTCAGCAGCCTGTACGTCGGGTTCGGCACGGGCCAGGTGCACCTCGACGCCGTCGACGGCGGCGCCGAGCACCACTTCCACGACGCAGCGGGCGACGACACCGACACGAGCCCGTGGGGCCCCGGCGACACCGCCCAGGTCGTCGCGTGGGCGACGGCGTTGCTGACCGACCTGCAGGCGCTGATGCCCGACCTGATCGACGACGTCGACGACGCCGCGGCCTGGCACGACGCAGGTCTCGACCTCTGGGTGTGCGAGGTCGAGGAGCCGACGCACCTCGACCTGGTCGAGGTCGACATCGAGGGCGAGCTGCTCACCCTGCCCTGGCTCGGCGCCGGGCACGTCGAGCACGACCACGTCGACGAGGCGCCGGACGACGTCCGCGAGCACCCGATCGCCCTGCTCTGGGCTGCCGACGAGCACCGCACGCCCGACCAGCCGATCGCCGAGGCGTGGCTGACCCCGGGGACCGAGCAGACCGTCACCCGGGCGCTGCCCGGCGTCGACTGGGCCGCCGTCGGCATGCCCGCCGACGAGGTCCTGCCCTGGCTCGAGGGGATCTACCTGAACCACCACGTGCTGCCCGACCCTGCCGGCACCATCCTCACGGGCGTGCTCGAACGCCTCGGCGGCATCGACGGGATCGACTAGCCCGGGTCGGCCCGGGGCGGCTCGGCCCAGGGCGGCTCGGCCCGGGGCGGTCTGCATCGGCTCGGCCCAGATCGGGTCGGCCTGCATCGGCTCGGCCCAGATCGGGTCGGCTCAGGCCAGGTCGCCCGACTCCGACAGCGACGGCTCTTCCGGGCCGGTGAGCTGGTAGTCGTGCACGTCGCTGTGCCGGATCTCCGCCTCCTGCTCGTCGGTGGGACCGGAGCCGCGGAAGTCGTCGAGCGCGTTCTGCGAGACCCAGCGCTCGGCGACGTTGATGCGGCCCGGGTCGACGATGTCGGGCGACAAGGCGTAGTCGAGGCAGCCGGGCGCGTCACGGCCCGCCTCGACGAGGCTCACGCAGGAGGCGAGGTAGTCGTCTCGCAGCTCAGGGTCGACGAGCAGGTGGCCGGTCACGATGATCATGGGTCGCAGTCAACACCGGGCGACCGACAGCGGGACGCGTGTCAGGCGCGCCACCACTCGTCGACCGGACTGGCCGGCACGCGGCGCTTGTGCTCGGTCGCGAGGTAGCGCGCCTCGATCAGCTCGGCGATCGCGTCGTCGACGGCGCCGCCCTCGAGGTAGTCGTCGATGTCGGCGTAGGTGAGGCCGAGGTTGGCCTCGTCGGTCTGGCCGGGGGTCTCGTCGAGGAGGTCGGCCGTCGGCGCCTTCTCGTACAGCCGCGCGGGTGCGCCGAGGTGGGCGAGCAGCGCCTTGCCCTGGCGCTTGCTCAGGCCCGTGAGCGGCACCAGGTCGACCCCGCCGTCGCCGTACTTCGTGAAGAAGCCGGTCAGCGCCTCGGCGGCGTGGTCGGTCCCGACGACGAGCAGGCCGCGCTCGCTCGCGATCGCGTACTGGGCGACCATGCGGGTGCGCGCCTTCACGTTGCCCTTGGCGAAGTCGCTGAGCGGGGAACCCGTCGCCTCGGCGACGTCCTGCGCCGTGCCGTCGACGCCGTGCTGGATGTTGACCACGAGCCCCAGGGCCCCGTCGATGAACCGCAGGGCGAGCTGGGCGTCTTCTTCGTCGGCCTGCACCTTGTAGGGCATCCGCACGGTGACGAGCTCGGCCGTGCCGCCGTCGCGGCGGACCCCCTCGACCGCGAGCTGGCAGAGGCGCCCCGCGAGCGTGCTGTCCTGGCCGCCGCTGACGGCGAGCACGAAGCCGCCGGCACCGGTCGTCTCCAGGTAGTCGCGGAGGAACGCGACGCGTCGCTCGACCTCGGCGGCCGGGTCGATCTCGGGGCGGACGGCGAGCTCGGAGATGATGGTGGCCTGCAGCGCTCTCATGCGACGACTCTAGCCACGCGCCGCTCGACCGGCACCCGTCGCTCCGGTCGGATCGGCTCGCCGGGCGGGACTACTTCGACGTCGAGAGGGCCACGAAGGCGGCGACGGTCAGCCCGAGGCCGACGAGGGTGATCGCGCTGACGAGTCCGATGAAGAATTCGGCCATGGGAGGCTCCTGCCTGGTCGAGGTGACGGGAGCCCATCCTCTCAGACCGCGGCTGACCGGTCGGCGTCCGGCGCAGGCCGACCGGCGACCGCGAGCACCGTCGCCACGGTCCGCGGGTGCGCCAGCACCCGGAAGTGCCCGCCGGTCGGCAGCTGCACGTTGTCGGCGCCGACAAGCACGCTGCCCTCGGGGATGTGCGGGTCGAACTCGCCGTAGATCGAGGTGATGCGCTCGTTGACGGCCTGGTCGCGCGACAGCATCACGGTCGTCGAGTCACGAGGCGAGAAGGCCCGCAGGCTCGGCAGCACCAGCCAGGCGGCGTACCGGGAGCCGCTGAAGGGCGTGCAGACGGCGACCATGCGGTCGACCCGACGGGTGTCGTCGAGCAGCGCCATCAGGTACTTGCCCACCAGCCCGCCCTTGCTGTGCGCGACGACGACCACGTCGCGCAGGTCGTGCTCGAGCACGTACGCGGCGACGTCGCGGGCGGTCGCCTCCACGGGCCGGCCGTTCCGTCGGAGCGACTCGATCACGTGCACCGGGTGCCCCTCGTCGTGCACCCGCTCGATGAGCGGGCGGAGGAACGCCCAGGTCTCCCAGATGCCGGGCAGCACGAGCACGGGTCGCCCGCCGCCCGAGAGGTAGTCGTCGGAGCCCCGCGGCGAGAGCACCGCGCGCAGCTGCCACCAGGCCGCGAACGCGTAGTCCTGCAGCCACCAGACGCCGTGCCGCAGCGCCCGACGGAGCGCCGGGCGGGGCGGCCGAGGAGGCGCGGCGGGGGCGTGCGACATGGTCCCTGCACAGTACGGGGCCGGGAGGCGGCTGTCCGGTCGCCGAGTCGCCGACGCGACCCGCGCCTCCTGCGTGTGAGGATGTCGACGATGGACGAAGAGGCCGGCACCGAGGCGACGCCGCCGCCGTTCCGCGGTGCCGTGCACGGCGACGACCTCGATGCGGCCCGCGAGCTCTACGAGGCCCAGTACCCGGGCGAGGGGTTCCGGCTCGACCAGCTCGACCGTCCGTTCGAGTACCGCTACGCGGCGGTCGGCGACGGCGATGTGTCGCTCCGCACGTCCGAGTTCCACGGGTCGGCCCGCGGGACGGCCGACGCCGTGCCCGAGTACGTCGTGTCGTGGCTGGTCGAGGGGCGCGGCACGGTCGACGTCGGACGCGACGCGGTCGAGCTGCGGCCGCTCGTGCCCCGGATCGCCCCGACCAGGGCCTATTCCTTCGACTTCTCCGACTACCGGCAGCGGCTCGTGCACGTCGGCGCGGCGCACCTCGAGCGGCTGGCCGCCGAACGCGGCGACGTGACGTCGGGGCCCGTCACCTTCTTCCATGCCGCCCCCGTCGGGGACACGGCGCTGCGGCGCTGGCGGGCCGTGCTCTCGGAGACGACCCCGGTGCTGCTCGACCTCGCCGCGCCTCCCCTGCTGCGGGCCGAGGCGAACCGGCGGCTCGCCCTCGCCGTGCTCGAGACGTTCCCGCACGAGGCCGGGCAGGCCTCGGCCGTGGCGCTCGCCCCTGGCGCCCCCGTCGTGCCGGGGGCCCGACGCCTCGCCCTCGCCGTCGAGTACCTGCACACGCACGCCCAGGAGCCGATCGGCGTCGCCGACGTCGCCCGGGCCGCCGACCTCAGCGTGCGGGGGCTGCAGGTGGCCCTGCAGCGGGCCCTCGACGTCAGCCCGACCGTGCTCCTGCGCCAGATCCGGCTCGACCGGGTGCACGCTGACCTCTCCGTCGCGACGCCCGAGACCGCCACGGTCGGGAGCGTCGCGCGCCGCTGGGGGTTCAGCCACCTCGGACGCTTCTCGGCGTCGTACCACGAGCGGTTCGGCGAGCACCCGAGCGTCACGCTGCGGAGCTGACGGGCGCCGCTCGCGAGCGGAGAGGGCGACGCACGGACCGGACATCGCCGGGCGGCCGGGGCCGAGTGGTGGCAACGTGGCAGGGTGACCGACTACCAGAGCACCCCAGACACCGCCGCACGACCCGGACGCGGACGGACGGGAACCGTCGACGACGCCTCGCACGCCCGGCAGCACGACGGCCGCGACCTGATGGGACCGGTCGAGAACCTCACGCGCATCATGTGGACCGGCACGCTGTGGTTCGCCGCCGCCGTCGTCGCCGTGGCGCTCGCCCTCGGCGCCGTGCTCGTGTCGGGCTGGCGACCCGACGTGCTCTCGACGCCGGTCGAGACGCTGTTCTGGATCGGCGCCTCCGTCGTGGCCCTGAGCCTCGGCCTGATCGGCTGGTCGGGCTGCCCGATCCTCGAGGTGAGCGTGCCCGTCGCGGACCGGAACAAGACCCGGACGATGCAGCTCGGCACGTTCAGCTTCCTCGTCGGCTCGGCGGCGACGATGCTCGCCGTGCTGCTCGGGCCGGCCGGCTGAGGTCGGACCCGGGCCGCGCGGGACGTTGCCGTCACGGTCTCGGCTCCACTAGCATCGACGCGTGATCGAATCGATTCGATCAATTTTCTTCCCCCAGCCGAGAGACCCGACGATGTCGACGACGTCCCCCCGACCCGGCACGCCTGCCGCACCCGACCACGAGACCCGGAGGGCACGGCTGGCCGTCGCGCTGCTGTTCCTCACGAACGGCGCGCTGTTCTCGAACCTGCTGCCCCGCTACCCGGCGATCAAGGACGCGCTCGACCTGTCGAACGCCTCCTTCGGCCTCGCCGTCGCAGCCGGACCGGTCGGCGCCATCGTCGCCGGCCTCGCCGCCAGCTGGTTGATCCGTCGCTTCCGGTCGTCACGCGTCGCGGTGGTCGGCACGGTCGTGACCGCCGTCGTCGTCCTGCTGGCCGGCCTCTCCCCCGTCGGCGCGCTGTTCGCCGCCGCGCTGTTCGTGGCCGGCGCGCTCGACGCGATCGTCGACGTCGCACAGAACTCCCACGGGCTACGGGTGCAGCGCCGGTACGGGCGCTCGATCCTCAACTCGTTCCACGCGATCTGGAGCGTGGGCGCCGTCACCGGCGGCTTGATGGGCGGCGCTGCCGCCGGTCTCGGCGTGCCGATCGGCGTGCACCTGGCGATCTCCGGCGTCGTCTTCGGCGTGGTCGCGATCGTCTCGTACCGGCTCATGCTCCAGGGGCCGGAGCCCACCTCCGAGCTCGAGGAGGCGCCCGCCACGCCGACCGAGGGGGTCGCGTCGTCGTCGACGTCCGCCCCGGTGCCCGTGGCCGGTGGCGCACCCGAGGGCGGGACCGGTGCCGGGGACGGAGCCGGCGCCTCCTCGGGGGTCGACTCCGACTCAGCGGCCGACGCAGGCGCACGCGTCCGCCGCTCGGCCGTGAAGCTGGGCACCTGGGGCGTGCTGATCGCGCTAGTGCTGATCGCCGCCTCCGGCACGGTCGTCGAGGACGCCGGCAACACCTGGGCCGCTCTCTATCTCTCCGGCTCGCTCGGCGCCGGCGTGACCATCGCCGCGCTCGGCTTCGTGGCGCTGCAGGGCGCCCAGTTCGTCGGACGGATCCTCGGCGACCGACTCGTCGACCGCTTCGGCCAGCGTGCCGTCGCCCGGGTCGGCGGGGCCCTGGTGTTCGTCGGGATGGGGCAGGCGCTGGCGTTCCCGTCGGTCGGGACGACCATCCTCGGCTTCGCCCTCGCCGGCTTCGGCGTCGCGACGTTGATCCCCGCGGCCATGCACGCGGCCGACACGCTGCCGGGGTTCCGGCCGGGCACGGGGCTCACGCTCGTCAGCTGGCTGATGCGGCTCGGGTTCCTCGCGGCGCCGCCGCTGATCGGCGCCGTCGCCGACGCGAGCTCGCTGCGGGTCGGGCTGCTGCTGATCCCGGCCGTCGGGCTCGTCGTGCTCGCACTGTCGGGCGTGCTCGCGGGGCGGCAGCGCTCGGCCCCGCAGCCGCACGTCTGACCTGCATCTGCGGAAGGGGCCCTGCAGCAGCGGCCGGCGCGCACCTCCTTCGGCCTCTCGCCCTGGGGCCTCCAGTTCACGACGCGGGCTGTCCGCTGCGCGAAGCAGGAGGACGAGCCCTCGGGCAAACAGCCAGGAGGCGCGGGTACGAACGAGAGGACAGGCCGCAGGTGCGGCCGAGGAAGGCAGGAACCATGACCGAGATCACCGCCCACCACGGGCTCTTCAAGGACACGAACCTCCACGTCGACGACTTCGGCGGCAGCGGACGCACCGTCGTGCTCATCCACGGCTGGCCCCTCTCGGGCGAGTCGTGGAGCAAGCAGGTCCCCGCGTTCGTCGAGGCCGGCTACCGCGTCGTCACCTACGACCGACGCGGCTTCGGGCGCAGCGACAAGCCGAAGACCGGCTACGACTACGACCACCTCACCGAGGACCTGCACACCGTCCTCACCGAGCTCGACCTCGACGACGTGACGCTCGTCGGCTTCTCGATGGGCGGCGGCGAGGTCGCGCGCTACGTCAGCAAGTACGGCACCGAGCGCCTGCACAGCGTCGTCTTCGCGTCGGCCGTGCCCCCGTACCTGATGAAGACCGACGACAACCCCGACGGCCCCCTCACCAAGGAGGCGGCTGCCGAGATGACCGCCGGCCTCACCAAGGACGAAGACTCGTTCTACGACGACTTCACCACCGGCTTCTTCTCGGTCGACGGCGTGCTCAAGGTGTCGGAGGCGGACCGCCAGGACGCGCTGCGCCTCGCGAAGCAGGCCGACAAGGCCGCGGCCCTCGCCGCGATGAACTCGTTCGCCACGACCGACTTCCGCGAGGACCTGACCAAGGTCACCGTGCCGACGCTGGTCATCCACGGCGACGGCGACGGCGACGCGACGGTCCCCTACGAGGGCTCGGGCGCGCGCACCCACGCGGCGATCGCCGGCTCGGAGCTGCACGTCATCGCGGGCGCGCCGCACGGCGCGAACGTCAGCGACGCGGACGAGTTCAACCGCGTGGTGCTGGAGTTCCTCGCGCGCTGAGGCCGCCCGTGCTCTGAGCCCGCTCGTGCTCTGAGCCCGCCCGGGCTCTGAGCCCGCTCGCTCGATGAGCTGGCTCGAACGACACCCCCGTATCCGCACTGCACCCCTCGTTCCGAGGGTGTCCTGCCGGATCGGGGGTGTCGTTCGTGGCGGCGGCAGGCGCACCCGCGCGTGCGGTCGTGTCGGGCGCGGCTAGAAGTCGACCGGCGGGCGGTCCATGGTGGCGACTCCCGACGAGATGCCGATGATGATCGCGATCGCCCCGCCGAGAACCGAGAGCCCGAGGAACAGCCAGAGCGGTGCGGCGCTCCCTCCCACGCGGCGCCGCAGGACGACGCTCCGGCCGATCAGGTAGATCAGCACGCTGAGGATCGACCAGGCCCAGTGGAACGGCCGTTCGACGCCGCGTGCCCGCAGCGTGCGTCGGTCGAGCCAGGAGAGCACGACGAGGCCGATGCCGACGACGAGGCTGACGACCACCGCGAGCGTGTAGTCGCCCTGCCCCACGCCGGTGCTGCCCGGCGCCAGGAGCTCGACCGATCGCCTGATCTCGACCGCCGCGAACACGCACGTGACGATCGGCGAGAGCGCGATCGCGGCCACGTACGGGGTGGCGCCGATCTGCTGCCCCGTCACGGGCGGCCGGGGCTCGGCCTGCTCGGTGGTCGGGGCGGCCTTCGCGCCGGTCGGGTGTGCGGCCGGCGGCGCCGCCGGTCGTGACGAGGAGGCGCCCGTCTCGCTCCCGGGCAGTCGGTCGTCTCTCTGCGGATCGGTCACGGTGTCCCCCTCGTGGTCGTCGCCGCCGGGGAGCCCTGCTCCGCGACGGCCGCCCGGACGTCTGCGTGCCGGGCTCGTCCCGTCAGCCTAGGACCGCCTCCTGGACGGTGTGCAGGCCGCGCACCCTGCCGCCGGGCGCCGGGCGCCGGGCGCCTCCGCACCCCTCGGACCCGCGCACACCCGTCGGCTCGACCCTGGATGTGCGCGGATCCCGCGGCTGCCGCAGGCTCAGGGCCGGTACTCGGGGCGCTGATCCGGGCCGGGCACGGGGCCGGGGTGCGGCTTGTGCGCGCCGTCGCTGCCGAACACGGCCACGGCCGAGAGAGCCGTCCGCACGCCGACCAGCAGCACTCCCACGACAGCGCCGAGCACGCGCAGGAGGCGGCGGCCCCGACCCACAGGACTCGTCACGACGCCCCCTCCCCGCGCTGGCGCCTCGGGGACCGGCCCGACCCTGACAGCCCTGGCCGCGCCTCCGGCGCTCGCTCGGTCGTTCCCGCTGCACGCGTCGCACGCCGCTGCCGCTGCTCGTCGCGCAGCACGACGCACAGCCCCACGAACCCCGCCGCGGCGGCGAGCGGCGCCACCCACCAGATCATCTGCCGACCCTGGCGCGTCGCGGGTGTCCCGTCCAGGGCCAGTGCGACGAGTTCAGGACGAGCGGGCCGGCGCGTCCTGAACCGTGCACAGATCAGGACCATTTGGACCTGAGTTGCGCGAGTCAGGAGGCGAAGTCCTGAATGAGGAGGCGCGAGCGGGGCGAGCGGGGCGGGAGGCGGCGGCAAGCTAGCGGAGCACGAGGCGCGGGGCGAGCAGGCGGTGCCGCGGGTCAGCAGCCGACCCGGGCGACGCGACGCGGGCCGCGGGGCCCTGGTGCAGCAGCAGGTCCAGGGTGGCGTGGGCCACCTCCTCGACGGGCTGGTGCACGCTCGAGAGGCCGAGGGCCGCGGCGACGGGGGTGTCGTCGTAGCCGACCACGGGCACCGAGCGGCCGAGCACCATGAAGGCGCCGAGGGCGAGGGAGTCGCTGGCGCAGACGACCGCGTCGATCGTGCGGCCGGTCTCCGCGAGGTGCGCGACGAGTTGCCTGACCCGGTCGGAGGCGAGCGAGACCTGGTCGTCGACGGTCAGGTCGACTTCGTCGAGCTCCGCGGCGTGGAGCCCGCCATGGGCGAGCATCGTGTCGCGCCAGCCCTGCCGTCGCTCGGTGCCGATGCCCGAGGTGGACGGCCAGCCGAGGAACGCCACGCGGCGTGCTCCCCCGTCGAGCAGGGCCCGGGTCGCCTCCGCGACGCCGCGGTGCCCGTCGACGTCGACCCAGCGCCGGGCGGGGTCGGCCACGTCGCTGCCCCACGGCCGTCCGAAGGACACGAAGTCGGCCTCGGCACGCAGCAGCCAGTCGGTGCGGGGGTCGTCGTACGAGGTCGACGTGAGCACGAACGAGTCGACGTCGGCCCCGTCGAGGAGGCGGCGGAACTGGGCGACCTCGTCGAGCGGGTCCTTCGCCGTGAAGAGCAGAACGCGGAGGCCGTGCTGGTCGGCCCGCTCGGTCAGGGCGTGCAGGAACCGGTCGAGCACCGCACCCGAGATGCCGTTCGCGACCGGGTCGAGGCGCACCCCGATCGTCGAGCTCTTGCGGGTGCGCAGCCGCCGCGCCGAGGCGTGGGGGCGGTAGGCGAGCGAGGCGATCGCCTGCTCGACCCGGGAGCGCGTGGCGGGAGCGACGATCTCGGGCGTGTTCAGCACGTTGGAGACGGTCTGGCGCGAGACCCCCGCCTCCTTGGCGACGTCCACGACCGTGGGCAGGCGCGGCGACTCGACACTCGGCACCGCCCACCTCGTCTCGCTCGTCGTCGTCGATCAGCCCCGCGTCGCAGCCCCGCGTCGTCCGCGGAGCGCACCCCGCCGCGACCTCGATTGACAGCCGCGCGAGCAGGTGCCTACTCTAGCGACCACCCGGTTTTGATCGTTCAAACCCGCAACGACACGACCACCGGGACGACCGTTCTCGACGAGGAGACACCGTGCAACGACGCATCCGCCGCCTGATGGCCTTCGGCGCCATCGCCACCGTGACCGGGCTCGCGCTCAGCGCGTGCGGCTCCGGCTTCAGCGAGGGAGGCGGCGACGGCGCGAGCTCCGACGGCACCCTTACCTCGAGCGACGACTCGCTCACCGTGCTGATCGCCTCGAGCGGCGACGCCGAGGCCGCGGCCGTCCGCGACGCCGTCGCGAGCTGGTCGGGCGACAGCGGCACCGACGCCGAGGTGAGCGTCGCCAGCGACCTGCCGCAGCAGCTCAGCCAGGGCTTCGCCTCCGGCTCGCCCGCCGACGTCTTCTACCTCTCGACCGACGCCCTCGCGGGCTTCGCCGAGAACGGCAGCCTGCTCGCCTACGGCGACCAGCTGAGCGAGACCGACGACTTCTTCCCCACGCTCGTCGACAGCTTCACCTACGACGACCAGTTCTACTGTGCCCCGAAGGACTTCTCGACCCTCGGCCTCGTGATCAACGAGCAGATGTGGCAGGAGGCGGGCCTCACGGACGCAGACGTCCCCACCGACTGGGACGGCCTGTCCGACGTCGCGGCGAAGCTCACCACCGCCGACCACGTCGGCCTCGCCTTCGGGGCCGAGTACGCCCGCGTCGGCGCCTTCATGGCCGAGGCCGGCGGCTCGCTGACGAACGAGGACGGCACGGAGGCGACGGTCGACTCGGAGGAGAACGTCGAGGGCCTGACCTACGTCAAGGACCTGATCACGAGCGGGAACGCCGCGTTCGCCGCCGACCTCGGCGCCGGCTGGGGCGGCGAGGCCTTCGGCACCGGCAAGGCCGCGATGACGGTCGAGGGCAACTGGATCGCCGGCGCGATGAACGCCGACTACCCCGACGTCGACTACCGCGTCGCCGAGATGCCCGCCGGCCCCGGCGGCCAGGGCACCCTGCAGTTCACCAACTGCTGGGGCATCGCCGCCGACAGCCCCAACCAGCAGGCCGCACTCGAGCTCGTCGAGCAGCTCGTCAGCACCGACCAGCAGCTCGCCTTCGCCGACGCGTTCGGCGTGATGCCGAGCGTGCAGTCGGCCGCCGACCAGTGGAAGACGGACAACCCCGACTCCGCCGCGTTCCTCGACTCGGCCGACTTCGCCGTCGGCGTGCCGACGCAGCAGGGCTCGGCCGACGTGATCGCCGACTTCAACTCGCAGCTCGAGGGCCTCAGCTCGGCGGAGCCCGCCGACCTGCTCGAGTCGTTCCAGTCGAACTACGCGGCGATCCTGCCGTGAGCACCGCCTCGCCCCGCGTCGGCCGAAGGGCCCGCCCCGGCACCGCCTCGCGGGGCGAGGCCACCTCGGGCTGGCTCTTCGTCACCCCGACCATCGTGGTCCTCGGGTTGTTCCTGCTCGTGCCGATGGTGATGGCCCTGTGGGTCAGCGTCTCGGACTGGAGCGGTCGCGGCTCGCCGTTCAGCTCCTCCGTCGGCTTCGTCGGCCTGCAGAACTACGACGACCTCGTCAACGGAGGCGGGCTGGCGGCCAGGGACTTCGGCATCTCGCTGCGCAACAACGCCTGGTACGTCGTCTTCGTCGTGCCGATCCAGACCGCGGTGTCGCTGTTCCTCGCGGTGCTGGTGAACCGACAGGTGCTGCGCGGCCGGGGCTTCTTCCGCACCGCCTTCTACTTCCCGTCCGTGACGAGCTCGGTCGCCATCACCGTCGTGTGGCTGTTCCTCTTCACGCAGACCGGCGCCGTGAACCGCGCCCTGTCGTGGCTCGGGATCGAGGGGCCGGCCTGGTTCCAGGACCCGAGCGGCGTCGTCCACAACGTCCTCGGGGCGGTGGGCATCACCGGTCCGGCGTTCCTCACCGACCACGACCTGCTCGGCGTGAGCTGGTGGGACTGGTTCGCCGGCCCCTCCGTCGCCATGAGCGCCTTCGTGCTGATGGCCGTCTTCACGACGAGCGGCACCTTCATGCTGTTGTTCATCGCGGCGCTGCAGAACCTCGGCGGCGACGTGCAGGAGGCGGCGATGATGGACGGCGCGAACGCCTGGCAGCGCTTCTGGCGCGTCACCCTGCCGCAGCTCCGGCCGACCCTCTTCACGGTGCTCACGCTCGGCCTGATCGGCACCTGGCAGGTCTTCGACCAGATCTACACGGGCACCCAGGGCGGGCCCGCCAAGACGACGCTGACGCCGTCGTACCTCTCGTACACCTCGGCCTTCGCCGGGCAGGACTGGGGCCGCGGCGCCGCCATCGCGTTCGTGCTCTTCGCGATCATCGTCGTGCTCACGATCGTGCAGCGGGCCGTGCTGCGCGAACGGCCCGTCTCGCGGCGACGGACGTCGCTGTACGAACCGAAGGACACGACCCAGAAGGAGGCGCGCCGATGACCGCCACTGCCCCCGTCACCGACCTGGTCGGCACGGGCCGACCCGCCGGACCTCCCCCGTCGTCGCCTGCTGCGGACCGCAGGGGTCTCCGGCCGCCTCGCCGCACCTCCTCGCTGGTGTCGTCGTCGGTGCTCTACGCGGCTCTGATCGCACTGGCGCTCGTCTACATCGTGCCGTTCCTGGTGAGCGTGGCGACGTCGTTCAAGACCGACGCGGACGCCGCGGCCGACCCGCTCTCGCTCGTGCCCGCCACGTGGACGACGGCGGCGTTCCAGACCCTGTTCGTCAACAGCGACTTCCCGACCTGGGCGACGAACAGCGCGATCGTGGCGGTGTTCGTGACGGCCGGCCGGGTGTTCTTCGACTCGCTGGCGGGCTACGCGCTCGCCCGGCTGCGGTTCCGCGGGCGGGGCGTCGTCTTCGCCGCGCTGATCGGCGTGATGGCGGTGCCGAGCGTGGTGCTGCTGATCCCGAAGTTCCTGGTGATCAACCAGCTCGGCATCTACGACTCGTACGCCGGCATGATCATCCCGCTGCTCGTCGACGCGGCCGGGGTGTTCATCATGAAGAACTTCTTCGAGTCGATCCCGCCGAGCGTCGAGGAGCAGGCCCGGATCGACGGCGCCGGCACGTTCCGGGTGTTCTGGTCGATCGTGCTGCCGATGGCCCGTCCCGCGCTGATCACGATCATCATCCTGTCGTTCCAGGGGTCGTGGAACGAGCTCTCGCACTTCATCATCTCGACCCAGTCGCCCGAGCTGACGACCCTCACGAAGGGCGTCGCGGGGCTCGCCTCCGGGCAGCTCAGCCAGGGCAGCCAGTACCCGGTGAAGCTCGCCGCCGCGGTCGTCATGACCATCCCCGTCGCCGTGATCTTCTTCGTGTTCCAGCGCCAGATCATGAACAGCAGCGACGGGGCCGTGAAGGAGTGAGGGCAGGGAGCCGGCCCTCACCGGGGCCGGCTCCGTCCCACTCGCACGCAGCACCTCCCCCGCACGCCCCTCAGCGCAAGGACCCCTCCCGTCATGACCGACGCCACGTCACGACCCACGACCGTCGCCGATGCAGCCGCCGACGCCACGTCAGCCGCCGCGGCCGAGCCGCTCCAGCCGTTCCTCGCCGCCGAGACCGTGGTGCTCAAGGCGCCCGCCCAGGCCTGGTCCGACGCCACCGGCGCGATGGGCGCCGCCGCGATCCACGGCGTCTGGGCCGGTGACACCCGCGTGCTGCGCGGGCACCGGGTCGAGGTCCGGGGCAGCAGGGTCGAGACGATCGCGGCGGTGCCGCTCGGCGCCTCCTCGATCCGGTTCGAGTCGCTGCTGCGAGGCCTCGACGACCACGGGGCCGACCCCGACGTGCGGCTGTCGCTGCTGCGCGAGGTCGGCACCGGCGGGGTCCGCGAGACGCTCACGGCGACGTCGCGCCTCCCCCGCGAGCTCGACGTCGTCGTGAGCGTGGCCGTACGGCCCGACGCGTCGTCGATGGACGAGGTGAAGGCCGGGCTGCCAGCCGTGCCGCCGCGTGACCTGCAGGTCGACGGGGTCCGCGCCTCCTGGTCAGGCGGCGACGCCGTGACGACGCTGACGCTGACCGCCTCGGGAAGCGCAGCGGGCGGGGCCGGCGGCGAAGGCACGACGGGCGGCGAGGACGCAGGAGGCGCGGTGCGGATCGAGGCCACCGCCGACGGCGAGCTGCGGCTGACCTGGCGACTGCACGTGCCGGCCGGGGGCGCCGCCTCGGCCGGGCTCGAGATCACGACCGTGCTCGAGGGCGCGGTCGTGGCCGGCGTCGAGGGCGACCAGCGATGGGGCGCACTCGACCCTGCGCCGCACGACGACCGTCTGGCCCGCTGGCTCCACCAGGCGCTCGGCGACCTGTCGGCCCTCCGCATGACGACGACCGACCGACCCGACGACGTCTTCTTCGCCGCGGGCGCCCCCTGGTTCTTCACCCTCTTCGGCCGCGACTCGATCTGGGCTGCGCGGCTCGCGCTGCCGCTCGACCCCGACCTCCGCGTCGCCGCCGGCACCCTGCGCGTGCTCGCGGGCCTGCAGGGCACGCGCGAGGTCACGGCGAGCGCCGAGCAGCCCGGCAAGATCATGCACGAGCTGCGGCAGCGGCCGCTCGAGATCCACGGCGAGGGCGTGACCCTCGCCCCCCTCTACTACGGCACGGTCGACGCGACTGCGCTGTGGGTCTGCCTGCTGCACGACTCGTGGCGAGCGGGCCTCCCCGACGACGAGGTGCGGGCCCTGCTGCCGCACCTGGAGGCGGCGCTCGACTGGATGCGCGACCACGGCGACAGCGACGACGACGGGCTGCTCGAGTACGTCGACGAGACCGGCCACGGCCTGTCGAACCAGGGCTGGAAGGACTCGGGCGACAGCGTCCAGTGGAGCGACGGGCGCCTCGCCGACGGACCGATCGCGCTCTCCGAGGTGCAGGCCTACGCGCACGAGGCGGCGGTGCACGGCGCCGACCTGCTCGACGCGTTCGACCGACCCGGGGCCGACGAGTGGCGCGGCTGGGCCGACAGCCTGCGGACGGCGTTCCGCGAGCGCTTCTGGGTCACGGACGCGCGAGGCAGGTTCCCCGCCGTCGCCCTCGACGCCGACAAGCGCGCCGTCGACACGGTCACGAGCAACATCGGGCACCTGCTCGGCACCGGACTGCTCGACGCCGACGAAGAGGCGCTGGTCGCCGCCCGTCTCGCCGGCCCCGAGCTCGCGAGCGGCTTCGGCCTCCGCACGCTCAGCTCGGACGCGGTCGGCTTCTGGCCCCTCGGCTACCACCTGGGCACGGTCTGGACCCACGACACCGCGGTCGCGATCGCCGGCCTCGCCGCGACGCACCACCACGAGGAGGCGCGCCTGCTGTCCGAGGGACTGCTCGCCGCCGCACCCTGGTTCGGCTACCGCATGCCCGAGCTGCACGGGGGCGACGCCGCGGCCGACGTGCCCGCGCCGGTGCCGTACCCGGCGTCGTGCCGGCCGCAGGCGTGGTCGGC
>NZ_CAUPYL010000033.1:0-19672 GCF_963515265.1 uncultured Frigoribacterium sp. | reverse complement strand
GGGCCCGAGTGCGAGCCAGCGCCGTGCCGCCGCGGGCGACCCCCGGCGGGGCATCCCGGCCGGGTCCCGCTACGGCGAGGCCGTCGTCCGCGAGATCCTCGGCGCCCAGTTCATCGAAGAAGAGACGATCGCTCCCCGCGTGACGCCTCAGAGAAGCGAGTAGTCCGTGTACGAGGGCATCGTCCAAGAGCTGATCGACGAGTTCGGCCGCCTCCCGGGCATCGGGCCGAAGTCGGCGCAGCGGATCGCGTTCCACATCCTGCAGACCGAGACCTACGACACGACGCGGCTGTCGGAGCTGCTGGTGGACGTCCGCACGAAGGTGCGGTTCTGTGAGGTCTGCGGCAACGTCACCGAGCAGGAGCGCTGCTCCATCTGCCGCGACCCGCGTCGTTCGCCGGCCACCATCTGCGTGGTCGAGGAAGCGAAGGACGTCCAGGCGATCGAGCGGACCCGCGAGTTCCGCGGGCTCTACCACGTGCTCGGCGGGGCCATCAGCCCGATCGACGGCGTCGGTCCGGACGACCTGCGCATCCGCCAGCTCGTCCAGCGCCTCGCCGACGACACCGTGCAGGAGGTCATCATCGCGACCGACCCCAACCTCGAGGGCGAGGCCACGGCCACGTACCTGTCGAGGATGCTCGCGCCGTTCGGCCTGCGCGTGACGCGTCTCGCGTCGGGGCTGCCGGTCGGCGGCGACCTCGAGTACGCCGACGAGGTCACCCTCGGGCGTGCGTTCGAGGGACGCCGTCTCGTCTCCGAGTAGCCCTCCGGCTCAGAGGCGCGCGCGACGGGCCCGCACGACGCTGTAGAGGCCGAAGGCGATCAGCCCTGCCGCGACGACCGACAGCACGACCACGCCGGCCGGCAGCGCGGCCAGGGCCTTGAGGGCGCCGTCCAGCCCGCTGGCCTCCTCGGGATCGGCCGTGAGGGCCGCGACCGCGAAGAGCACGCCGACCACGGCGATCGCGATGCCCTTGGCGACGTAGCCGACGACGCCGAGCGCGACGGTCACGCGACCGGCGGTCCCCGACGGCACGACGAGGTCGTCACGGAACTCCTGCCGGAGGCCCTTGGCGACGAAGTAGACGCCGATCGCGACGACGGCCAGGGCGAGGACGACGAGCAGCACGACCCCGCCGGGCGTCGCGATGAGGCGCGAGCTGAGGCTCTGCGTCTGGTCCGAGCTGTCCGACGACCCGCCCCGGGCGAAGGTGAACGCGGTGACGCCGACGGCGACGTAGGCGACTCCCTTGCCGCCTTCCTTCGCCCGCTCGGCCCACGCCTCCTTGTCCGTGCCCCGCACCAGGGCGGCCTCGAGCAGCTGGAAGAGGCCGAGGGCCCACAGCCCCACGACGACGACCCACAGCACGGCGGCGCCGCCGGGGCGCGAGGCGAGCTGGCCGAGCGCGCCGCCCTGGTCGGCCTCGCCGCCGCCGCCCGCCGCGACGCCGAGGGCGATGCCGCCGATCAGGACGTGGAGCAGCCCGTTCACGGCGAAGCCCACCCGCGCGAAGATGCGGAGTGCACGGCTGTCCTGGAGGCGGCTGGCGGATCCGCGGGCATCCGCGACGGTGTCGGTCATGCCCCCACGCTAGAGGTCGCGAGAGCAGTCGGGCCGACCGGCCGGGGGCGAGGAGGCGGCCGTCCACAGGGCGGTCGCGACCGGTCGTCACACGGGCCGGGCACCTCCTAGAATCATCGGACGCAGGCGCCGCCAGCCCGACCGCGCCCGCCTCCTCCTGCCACCCACCTCCTGGAGCCGCCACCGTGAGCTTGATCGTGCAGAAATTCGGCGGGTCCTCCGTCGCCGACGCCGAGAGCATCAAGCGCGTCGCGAAGCGCATCGTCGAGACGCGCAAGGCCGGGAACGACGTCGTCGTCGCCGTCAGCGCCATGGGCGACACGACCGACGAGCTGCTCGACCTCGCCGCCGAGGTGACGCCTATGCCCGGGGGTCGCGAGCTCGACATGCTCCTCACCGCGGGCGAGCGCATCAGCATGGCCCTGCTCGCCATGGCGATCCGCAGCCAGGGCGTCGAGGCCCGCTCCTACACGGGCAGCCAGGCGGGCATGATCACGGACGCCCAGCACGGCAAGGCGCGCATCGTCGACGTCACGCCGGGGCGCATCCGGGAGGCGCTGGACGCCGGGTCGGTCGCCATCGTCGCAGGGTTCCAGGGCTTCAACCGCAGCACGGGCGACATCACGACGCTCGGGCGGGGCGGCTCCGACACGACGGCCGTGGCGCTCGCCGCCGCGCTCGACGCCGACGTCTGCGAGATCTACACCGACGTCGACGGCATCTTCACGGCCGACCCCCGCGTCGTGCCCCGCGCCCGCAAGCTCGACCGCATCACGAGCGAGGAGATGCTCGAGCTCGCCGCCGCCGGCTCGAAGGTGCTCTACATCCGTGCCGTCGAGTACGCCCGACGCCACGGCGTCACCCTGCACGTCCGCTCGTCGTTCCACAACGGCGAGGGCACCTTGGTCGTCAACCCGAAAGAGGGAGAGAACGTGGAAGAGCCCATCATCAGCGGTGTCGCGGGCGACCTGAGCGAGGCGAAGGTCACCGTCGTCGGCGTCCCCGACGTCCCCGGCAAGGCCGCACAGATCTTCCGCACGGTCGCCAAGACGAGCGCGAACATCGACATGATCGTGCAGAACGTCTCGGCCGCGTCGACCAGCCGCACCGACATCTCGTTCACGTTGCCGAAGTCCGAGGGCTCGGTCGTCCTGAACGCACTCGAGTCCGACCGGGCCGAGATCGGCTTCGAGTCGCTGCAGTACGACGACCAGATCGGCAAGCTCGCCCTCGTCGGCGCCGGCATGCGCACCAACGCCGGCGTCTCGGCGCGCCTCTTCACGGCCCTGTTCGAGGCCGGCATCAACATCGAGATGATCTCGACGAGCGAGATCCGCATCTCGGTCGTGACGCGTGCCGACACGCTCGCCGAGGCCCTGCGCGTCGTGCACACGGCCTTCGAGCTCGACGCCGACGTCGAGGCCGTCGTCTGGGGCGGCACCGGTCGCTGACCGGCGCACCCGAGACGACCCTCCCCGGTCACCATCCCCCCACCCTCACCACCCCCAGGAGCACGAGATGTCTGAAGGTCTGCGCGTCGGCGTGGTCGGCGCCACCGGCCAGGTCGGCAAGGTCATGCGCAAGCTGCTCGCCGAGCGCGAGTTCCCGATCGCCGAGATCCGCTTCTTCGCCACGGCACGCTCGGCGGGCACGACCCTGCCGTTCCGCGGCGTCGACGTCGTCGTCGAGGACGTCGAGACGGCCGACCCGAGAGGGCTCGACATCGCGCTCTTCTCGGCCGGCGCCACCGGCAGCCGGGCGCACGCCCCCCGCTTCGCGGAGGCCGGCGTGCTCGTCATCGACAACTCGAGCGCCTGGCGCATGGACCCCGAGGTCCCGCTGGTGGTCAGCGAGGTCAACCCGCACGCCATCGACCAGGCCGTGAAGGGCATCGTCGCCAACCCGAACTGCACCACCATGGCGGCGATGCCGGTGCTCAAGGTCCTCGACGCCGAGGCGACGCTCGAGCGCTTGGTCGTCAGCACGTACCAGGCCGTCAGCGGCAGCGGCCTCGTGGGCGCCGACGAGCTGCTCGGCCAGGCGCGTGCGGCCCTCGAGGGCGACGCTGCGGGCCTCGTCCACGACGGAGGCGCGGTGCAGATGCCTCAGCCGACGGTCTACGTGCGCCCCATCGCCTTCGACGTCATCCCCCTCGCCGGCTCGATCGTCGACGACGGCCTCGACGAGACCGACGAGGAGAAGAAGCTCCGCAACGAGAGCCGCAAGATCCTCGAGCGTCCCGATCTGCTCGTCAGCGGCACGTGCGTGCGCGTGCCGGTCTTCACCGGGCACTCCCTGTCGATCAACGCCGAGTTCGCGACCGAGCTCACCGCCGCTCGCGCCCGCGAGCTCCTCGCGGGAGCGCCGGGGGTCGTCCTCACCGACGTGCCCACGCCCCTCGAGGCCGCCGGCAAGGACCCGTCGTTCGTCGGCCGCGTCCGTCAGGACGAGGGCGTGCCCGGCAACCGCGGCATCGCCCTCTTCATCAGCAACGACAACCTCCGCAAGGGCGCGGCCCTGAACGCCGTGCAGATCGCCGAGATCGTCGCGGCGCGCCGTCTCGCGACGGCGTAGGTCCCGCCACCGAACCCGTGCCTCCGTCGCTCCGAAGACCGGGCATGACCCGTCTCGTGCCCGGCCTCGTCGCCCTGCTCGCCGCTGCAGCCGCCGTCCTGACGGGCTGCGCCGGGCCCGTCACGGACGGCCCGGCCGCCTCGTCGGCGGTCCCGGAGGGCGACGGCCCGGTCGTGGCCTTCTACGGCGACTCGTACACCCTCGGCACGGGTGCGTCCGATGCGTCGCACCGCTGGTCGACGATCGTCAGCGAGGAGCGCGGCTGGCGCGAGTACAACCCGAGCGTCAACGGGCTCGGATTCGTCAACCACCGCACGTCGTTCGAGGGCGGCGACCTGCCCGGACTGGTCATCGACGCCGAGCCGGACATCGTGTTCGTCACGATGGGGCTGAACGACAACTTCTCGTACGACGCCCGTGCCGGCGACATCCACGCCCAGATCGGCGATGACCTCGACCGCATCGCGTCCGCCCTGCCCGATGCGCGCCTCGTCGTCGTCGAGCCGTTCTGGTACACCGACGACCGACCGGCGAGCGTCGACGTCATCACGGGCTGGGTCCACGACGCAGCCGACGAGGTCGGCGCCGACTGGGTGCCGGGCGCCTCACGCTGGCTCGAGGGGCACCCCGAGTGGATGGCCGCGGACGGGCTGCACCCGAACGACGAGGGCTACGCGGAGATGGCGCGGCGGATGGACACCGAGCTGACGACCCTCGGGCTCTGAGCCGTCGCGGCGCCCGCCGTCGTCTCGCGGAGCTCGTCGTCGTCTCGCGGAGCTCGTCGTCGAGCCGGGCGCCGGTCCGTACCCAGACGCCGCGCCTAGACTGCACCTCGTGACCGAAGCATCGAAGGCAACGAAGCCCGTCGACGTCGCCCTCATCGGGGCCGGCGTCATGAGCGCCACGTTGGGCGCCATGATCAAGCAGCTCGAGCCCACCTGGACGATCCAGGTCTACGAGGCGCTCGGCGACGTCGCACAGGAGTCGAGCAACCCCTGGAACAACGCGGGCACCGGCCACTCCGCCCTCTGCGAGCTCAACTACACGCCCGAGCGCGCCGACGGCACGATCGACACGAGCAGCGCCGTCAAGGTCAACGAGCAGTTCCAGGTCTCACGGCAGTTCTGGTCGTTCCTCGTCGGCGAGGGGGCCCTCCCCGAGCCGTCCGCGTTCATCAACTCGACGCCGCACATGAGCTTCGTCTGGGGCGAGGCCAACGTCGAGTACCTGCGCAAGCGGCACGAGGCGCTCCGTGACCACCCGCTGTTCGCCGGCATCGAGTTCAGCACCGACGCCTCCGTCATCCGCTCGTGGGCCCCTTCCCTCATCGTGGGCCGCGCGAAGGACCAGCCGATCGCCGCGACCCGCATCGAGGCCGGCACCGACGTCGACTTCGGCAGCCTCACGCGCCTCCTGCTGACCTACCTCGAGGAGAACGAGGCGCGCATCGAGCTCGACCACCGCGTCACCGGTCTGACGAAGCTCGCCGACGGCACGTGGCGGGTCGCCATGCGCCGCCAGGTCGGCGGAACGCCCACGAGCGTCGACGCCCGGTTCGTCTTCGTCGGCGCCGGGGGAGGCGCGCTCCACCTGCTGCAGAAGTCGGGCATCGACGAGATCAAGGGCTTCGGCGGGTTCCCGGTCAGCGGCGAGTTCCTCCGGACCGACGACCCCGCCGTCGTGGCGAAGCACGCCGCGAAGGTCTACGGCAAGGCCGCCGTCGGCTCGCCCCCGATGTCGGTCCCGCACCTCGACACCCGTGTCGTGGACGGCCAGGCGAGCCTGATGTTCGGGCCGTACGCCGGCTTCAGCCCGAAGTTCCTCAAGAACGGCTCGTGGTTCGATCTCTTCGCCTCGATCCGGCCGCACAACCTGTACCCGATGATCCGCGCGGGGCTGGCGAACCTGTCGCTCGTCAAGTACCTGGTCGGCCAGCTGATGGCGAGCAGCGACAGCAAGTTCGAGTCCCTGCGGGAGTTCATGCCCGACGCCGACCCGGCCGACTGGTACCGCATCACCGCGGGCCAGCGCGTGCAGGTCATCAAGAAGGACGCGAAGAAGGGCGGTGTGCTGCAGTTCGGCACCGAGGTGGTCTCGGCGGCGGACGGCACCATCGCGGGTCTCCTCGGGGCCTCGCCGGGCGCCTCCACCGCCGTGCCGATCATGCTGTCGGTGCTCGAGCGCTGCTTCCCCGACCGGATCGCCGGGTGGACGCCGACGCTCCGCCGCATGGTGCCCACCTACGGCGACCAGCTCGCCGACGACGAGGCGCGAGCCGCCGCGACGCTCGGGGCGACCGCCGAGGCCCTGCGCATCCACGCGTAGCGGCCCTCTGCCGGTCGCGGCCCGGCGAGCCGGGCCGGGCCGGGGAGGCGCGGGTCGGTCTGGGCTTGACGTCGGGTCGAACATGTGTTCGACTCGGGCGATGAGGTGGAGCGAACAGGCGACGACGGCGACCGACTCGTCGGCGCTGCCCGGGCTGGCGAAGCTGTCGAACCTGGTCGCGTCGGTGACGACGCCCGAGTTCGCCGGGGTGACGTTCCACGAGATCCTCGCGAAGAGCGCTCTCAACCGCGTGCCGGGCAGCGACTCCGCCCTGCCCTTCGGCTGGACGATCAACCCCTACCGAGGGTGCAGCCACGCCTGCGTCTACTGCTTCGCGCGGCCGACGCACGAGTACCTCGACCTCGACGGCGGCGACGACTTCGACCGGCAGATCGTCGTCAAGGTGAACGTCGCCGAGGTGCTGTCCCGCGAGCTGCGTCGCCCGTCGTGGCAGCACCACCCCGTCGCGCTCGGCACGAACACCGACCCGTACCAGCGCGCCGAGGGCAAGTACCGGCTCATGCCGGGCATCATCGCGGCCCTGGCCGACTCGGGCACCCCGTTCAGCATCCTGACCAAGGGGACCCTGCTGAGGCGCGACCTGCCGCTCCTCGTCGAGGCGGCTCAGCACGTGCCGGTCGACATCGCGATGTCGATCGCGATCCACGACGACGCCCTGCAGCAGTCGGTCGAGCCGGGCACGCCGACCACGGCCGCGCGTCTCGCGACCGTCCGCGCGGCGACCGACGCGGGGCTCCGCTGCTCCGTCTTCATGATGCCCGTCCTGCCGTGGCTGACCGACGACCTCGACCACCTGCACCGGGCCCTGGCGGCCGTCCGCGCCTCCGGGGCGACGAGCCTGCTGTACTCGGCCCTGCACCTCAAGCCCGGCGTCAAGGAGTGGTGGTCGGCCTGGCTCGAACGTGAGCACCCGGAGCTCGTCACGCGGTACCGCGACATGTACGCGACGAGCACCTACGCGCCCCTCGGCTACCGCAAGTGGCTCGCGGCCCGCATGCGGCCCCTCCTGGCCGAGCACGGGCTCGAGCACGGCACGGCCGACCCGGCGACGGGCTCCACCCGGTCGAGTGCCCTCGACGACGCTGCGGCAGCCAGGGGCACGCTGGGCTTCGGCGCGGACGGACGGCCCCGGTCGCTCATCGCCCACGAGCTGCCGGGCGGTGCACGGTCGTCTCAGCCACGCCTCTTCTGACCGCGGCAGCGCTCGTCGTCCCCTCGTCCCCGAGGTCGGGGCACAGCCGCCCCGGTGTCCCGGCCCCGTCCCGCGAGGTGACCCTAGATAACGGGGTACAGGACGAGTCCCCGTTCTGGCATGATCGACCTGCCCGACACGTCGACCAGGAGGGGGCCGCCATGCTGCTCGGCCTCCCCGCACACCTCGTCCCGCAGACCGTGGGGCGGGCGCTGTCCCGTGCCTGCCACGTCATCGCGAGCGTCGTCCTCGCGAGTGCAGGCCTGTTGCTGATCGTGAACCAGGTCGCCGAGCCGTCCTACCTGCTCTGGCCTGCCCTCCTGGCGTTGTTGCCGATGCTCGGCATGCTCTTCGTCGTCGAGCGGTTCCGCAGCACGACCGCCGTGCTCGCGTACCTCGCCATCGGCTCGGCGTGCCTCTACTGGTACGCCGTGACCCTGTTCGCTCAGATCCCGGCGGTCCAGGCGTCGGACGCCTTCTCGCTCTCCCTGCCGAAGATCGCCCTCGTCATGGTCGGCGGCAGCGGGCTGCGTTCCCGGGGCAGCCTGCTCTGGGCCACCGCGGGCTTCGCCCTGGGAGAGATCGTCACCCAGCTGGCGACGTGGCAGACCGGCGCGACACCGCGTCTCGACGTCGCGGTCCTCTTCGCGTGGCTCCTCGTGTCCGTGACGGCGACGTCGTCCCTGCTCGCGCGGGGACGGGTCGGCCGTGCCCAGCCGAGCCTGCACCGGGCGGCTTTCGACCAGCAGAAGCAGGCCATCCGCCACGACGTCGAACAGCAGGCGTCCGCGCTGCTGCACGACACGGTGCTGAACCACCTCGCCTCCATCACGGCCGGCGGGCCCGGCCCGCTCGACCCGGCGACCGCGGCGTCGATGGCGACCGACCTCGAGGTGCTCGTCGGCCAGGAGTGGCTCGTCGACGAGACGAGGGCCCCGGCCCCGGCCTCCCCGACGACCGGGCCGGGCGACTGGACGACGTCCGAGCTGGGCCACGCCGTCGCACGGGCGCGAGAGGGCGGGCTCGAGGTCGGCGTCACGGGAGACCTCGGCGCCGTGACGCGGCTCGCGCCCGCCGTCTGCCGGGCCCTGGGCCTCGCCGTGGCCCAGTGCCTCACCAACGTCGCCGTGCACAGCGGCACCGATCGTGCCGAGGTCGTCGTGTACGGCGACGGCGTCGACCTGACGGTGATGATCATCGACGACGGGGTCGGCTTCGACGCCGCGGCCACGGCGCCCGACAGGCTCGGCCTCAAGAACTCGGTCGAGGCCAGGACGAGGCGGGTGGGGGGCTCGGCGCAGATCTGGTCCTCGCCCGGCAGCGGCACGTCGGTCATGCTCCGCGTCCCGGTCGCACCGGCCGAGTCGGTCGTCACGCCTGGTGCGGCGGCGGCGGCCAGCCCGGTCACGGACGGTCCCGGCCCCGTCGACCTGGCGTCCCCCACCGCCGGCGGGGGAGCACCGTGAGCCGCCGCAGCCCCCAGCAGGTCGATCCGCTCGGCGCCCTCAGCTCCCGCCCCGTCACGGCGCTCGCCGCGGTCGCGGCCGTCGCCTACGCGACGGTGTCGACCGTCGTCACTCGCGACGAGATCGTGGTGCCCGCCGCTGCCGTCGGGGCCCTCGCGGCGCTCGGGGCGGCGGGGGTCGTCCTGGTGCTCGCGTCGAGTCCGCTCCGGGCACCGCTCACCCGGTGGTCGGTCGCGGGCGTGGTCGCGCTCGGTGCCCTCGCTTCCGTCCTCGCCGCCGTCGCCTCCGCCGGCCACAACTCCATGGTCCGAGACGACTGGGCCTCCCTCGCCGTCGGGCTGCTCCTCGTGGGCCTCGCGCCGTACCGGCCCGCGCTCGACCTCGTGGTCGCGGGGCTGGCGTCCGCCGTGGTCCTCACTGCCGTCGTGCTCGTCGAGAGAGAGGCGTTCCTCACCGACGTCCCGGTCCTGGTGTTCGTCGTGGTCGCCGTGACCCCGGTGCTGGCGCTCTCGCTCGCCGGCGCCTCGTTCTCGGCCGCGTTCACGACGCTGGTGGAGCGCTGGATCGCGGGCGCCTCCTCGGCTCGTCAGGCCAGCGCCGAGGAGTTCCGCTCGAGCGTCGCCCGCAGCGTGCAGCAGGACAGGGTGACCATCCTGAACCGCGACGTCGTGCCGTTCTTCGGCGAGGTCGTCGCCGCGGGCACCGTCACGGAGGCGGACGTCGAGCGGGCCCGCCGCATCAGTGCCGACCTCCGCAGCACCATGGTCGCCGAGGCGGACCGCAGCTGGCTCGAGCAGGTGCTGGCCGACCCTTCCACCCGCGTGTCCGGGG
Source organism: uncultured Frigoribacterium sp. (assembly GCF_963515265.1). NCBI lineage: Bacteria > Bacillati > Actinomycetota > Actinomycetes > Micrococcales > Microbacteriaceae > Frigoribacterium > uncultured Frigoribacterium sp. The sequence goes on along the minus strand of NZ_CAUPYL010000033.1, from coordinate 9,678 downwards.
TCGTCGTGGACGTCGGCCGGGCAGCTGGCCGGATGACGGCCGCGCACCGCACGTCGCTGCGGGCCCTGCTCGTCGCCTTCGGCGAGAGCGACGCCGTGCTGCCCGACACCGTCCGCATCGAGCTCGAGCAGGGGCTGGACGCCGAGGAGGAGCGGGTCGAGGCCCGCATCAGCGTCGCCACCGCCTCGTCCGAGTCCGCCGTCCGCCACCGCTTCGCGCCCTACCTCGCCGTCGTGCGGATCGTCTTCGACGACCTGCAGGTCGATCCCGCCCCGCCCCTCCTGACACTAAGGTTTTCTTATGACCAGCACTGAGCCGAGCGGCCGCTCGTCCCTCCGTCCCGGCTTCGGCCGGCCAGCCGCTGCCCCGTCGTGGAGCACGGTCGGGCCTGGTTCCGAGGGGCCGGCGACCCGTCGCGTCCGCCTCGCCATCCTCGACGACCATGAGGTCCTGCTCGACAGCCTGTCGAGCTGGATCAACGTCAACGCCTACGACTTCGACCTGGTCCTCACGGCGCACACCTGGCTGCAGCTCGTGCACAGCGACAACTTCCCGACCGACCTCGTCTTCCTCGACTTCCAGCTGAAGGAGCCGGTCTCCATCGAGGCCCGGGTCCGCACCTGCCGCGCCGCGGGCGCCAAGGTGATCGTGCTGTCCAGCCTCGACACGCGCGAGTCGCGTGAGCGCGCGCTCGACGCCGGTGCATCGGCGTTCCTCTCGAAGGCGCTGCCGATGCGCGAGGTCATGGACGCGGCCCGCCAGGTCATGGGCGTGGCTCGTGACGCGTCGCCTCAGCGCGACTGGCGCCCGCTGCCGGTGGGGGCCGCGAACCAGAGTCGCCCGAAGCTCAGCGCAGGCGAGTCGGAGGCGTTCCGCCTCTACGTGTCCGGCTTCAGCACCAACGAGGTGGCAGCCCAGATGAACGTGCAGTACGAGACGGCGAAGACCTACCTCCGTCGTGTCCGCGAGAAGTACGCGAAGGCCAACAGGCCCGCGAGCAAGAAGTCCGAGCTGATCCGTCGTGCGGCGGAGGACGGCTACCTGCAGTAGTGGCGAAGCTGTACTTCCGCTACGGCGCGATGAACAGCGGCAAGAGCACGGCGTTGCTCCAGGCCGCGTACAACTACGAGGAGCGCGGTCAGCGCGTCCTGCTGGCCAAGCCGCGGGTCGACACCAAGGGCGACGACGCGATCGTCTCCCGGCTGGGCGTCACCCGGCCCGTGGACGTCACGTTCGCTCCCGACGACGACGTGCGGGAGGTGTTCTCCCGTTCGCGGGAACGCGTCCGGGCCGAGACGGGGACCGACCTGTCGTGCCTGCTCGTCGACGAGGTGCAGTTCCTCGCTCCGGTCCAGGTGGACGACCTGCTGCGCATCGCGGTGCTCGAGGGCGTCCCCGTCCTCGCCTACGGGATCAGGACGGACTTCCGGACGATCGCCTTCCCGGGCAGTCGCCGACTCCTGGAGGTGGCGCACTCGCTCGAGGAGCTCAAGACCATCTGTCGGTGCGGCCGCAAGGCGGTCTTCAACGCGCGCAAGGTGGGCGACCGCTTCGTCTTCGACGGTGACCAGGTCGCCATCGACGGCCGGGAGGTCACCTACGAATCGCTCTGCGGCGCTTGCTACCTCGCCGAGAGCGACGGCCGCCTCGCCTGACCCTTGGGGGCGAGGTCCCGTCGTGGGGCGGGCGGGGATCGCCCCACTGACAAGCACAGGAGAAAAGGCCAGACCCGAAGGGTCTGGCCTTTTCTCATCCAACGTGAGGCGGGCGGGGACCGCCTCACTGACAAGCACAAGAAAAATGGCCGGACCCGAAGGGTCCAGCCATTTTTCGTCGGGGTAGCGGGATTCGAACCCACGACCTCCTCGTCCCGAACGAGGCGCGCTACCAAGCTGCGCCACACCCCGAGGTGTCGCTCGGCCCAGGGGCCGAGTGGAGCAACCTGACAAGGATAGCGGATCTTTGGACCCGCTCGCACCACCCGACCCCGTGAGCCCTCGTCAGGCCGTGAGCGTCAGGACGACCGCCTCAGGTCGGCAGTCGAAGCGGACCGGTGCGTAGATCGACGTCCCGAGGCCGGCCGAGATCTCGAGGTGGGCGGTCTTGCGTGCGTGGCTCCAGGTGCTGAGGCCGCTGACCTTGCCACGAGGCACGTCACAGTTCGTGACGAGCGCGCCGTAGCCGGGCACCCGGACCTGCCCCCCGTGCGTGTGACCGCCGAAGATGACGTCGGCCCCGTTGTTGACGAACGAGTTCAGGACGCGCTGGTAGGGCGCGTGGGTGACCCCGATGCTGATGGGGTCAGGTCCTCGTCGGTCGTCGTGCCAGCGTACGTTCTCGCGCAGGTCGTCGAGCGCCCCGGGGAGCCGGTCGAGACGATCCCAGCCACGGTGCGCGTCGTTCACGCCGAACAGCTCGAGGCGAGATCCCTTGATCTCGATCGCCCGGGCGGCGTTGTTGAGGTCGAGCCACCCGAGGTCGGCGAAGAACGACTCCATCCGGCCGATGTCGAGGGGCGTGGGGGTGCGGGTGACGCCGCTGGGGCCGCCGAAGTAGGTGAACGGGTTCTTGGGGACCGGCCCGTAGTAGTCGTTCGAGCCGTTGACGAAGACGCCGGCCACCCCTCGGAACGGCTCGAGGGTGTGCTCCAGGGCGGCGTGGGCGTCGACGTGTCCGATGTTGTCGCCCGTGTTGACGACCAGGTCAGGCTCGAAGACGGCCAGTCCACGCACCCACTCCTGCTTCTCGGTCTGCCACGGGGCGAGGTGCAGATCGCTCAGGTGCAGGATCGTCAGCGGGCGAGAACCGGCCTCGAGGACGTTGAGCACCTCGTGTCGGACGGTGAAGCGGTTGCGCTCGACGAGGCTGCCCCAGGCGAGAGCACCCAGGCCGACGGCCGCGCCCGCCAGTGCGGTCGCGGCCGTCGCCCTGCCGAGGGGGAGGGGCGTCACTTGCAGCTGCCCGGGTCGGCGCCCTGGGCGTTGCCGAAGAGCGTCAGCCCGACCGCAGCGTCCTTGGCCGTCGACGTCCCGGGGGCAGGATCGGTCCCTGCGACTCGGCACTGGTTCTTGCCGTCACCCGGGGCGAAGCCGGTCACCGCGACCTTGTCGGCCGAGAACCCGGCCGCGGCGATCGCGGTCTTCGCGTTCGCGATGCTCTGGCCGGTCACGTCGGGGACTGCCGCCGCGCCGGAGCCGTCGCTCGTGAAGACCTTGACCGTCGCCCCCTTGGCGAGGACCGTGCCTGCGACGGGGTCGCTGGCGACGACCTGTCCCGCCGGCAGCGCCGACGCCTGGGTGCCGCCGTCGGCGTAGACCAGGTTCAGGCCCTTGAGCATCGTCTGGGCTGCGCTCACGCTGCTGCCCGACAGCTCGGGAACGGAGACGCCCGAGCCGCGCACGAGCCGGGAGTTCGCCTCGGGGAAGTCGGTGCCGGGGTACTTCGTGTTGTTCACCGTCTGGACGGCCTTGAAGAGCTGTGCGCGGGTGGCGGCGTAGTTGCCGCCCTTGATCGGCGAGCCGATGGACCGCAGGTTGACCTTGGGACCGGTCCAGTTGCCCTGCCAGATCGCGGTCGCGAGCTTCGTCGTCGCGCCGATGATCCAGATCGACTCCTTCTTGTCGGTCGTCCCCGTCTTGCCGATCTCCTCGAAGCCGTCTCCGGGGAGCGCACCGCGACCGGTACCGTTCGACCACAGGCCGGACATGGCCTTGGCGGCGGCCGCGGCCACCTCGGGCTCGACGGCCTGGGAGCAGTCCTGGGGCTGTCCGCCCAGGGCCACGCCGTCGTCGTTCACGATGTTGTCGACGACGATGGGCGCGCAGTACTTGCCGCCGGCGGCGATCGCCGCGTAGGCCGTCGCCATCGTCAACGGAGCGATCTCGTCGGCGGTGCCGAGGATGGAGGACGAGAAGTTGCTGATCTCGCCGCCGTCGGCACGGTGGACGCCGAGTCGCTGTGCTACGTCGCGGATGTCGTTGAGGTCGAGCTTGGACGCCATGGCCGCGTAGGCGGTGTTGACGGACTGTGCCGTCGCCGTCGTGACCGCCATCTGGCCGGGCTTCGACCCGTCGTCGTTCTTGGGGGCCCAGCCGCCCTGTCGCTCGCCGCCCGCCTTCAGGTAGAAGGTGCGCGGCGTGGCGTCGACGGACTCGGTGATGCCGTGGCCCTGCTCGATCCAGTCGATCAGGGTGAAGGGCTTGAAGGTCGAGCCGGGCTGGAAGCCGGTGGACCCGCCGTAGTCCCGGTCGGTGCTGAAGTTGACCGAGGTCTGCGTGCGGTCGCCCGTGTCGAGCTCTGAGAAGGTCGTGTTCTGCGTCATGACGACGATGCGACCGGTGCCTGCCTCGACGGAGTTGACGACGCTGCCGAGACGGACCCTGGTCTCGCTCGCAGGCGCCCACTGGTCGAGCTGGCCCTTGGCGTTGGCCGTCAGGTCGAGGTCGAGGGTCGTGTAGACGTTCAGCCCGCCCGTGTTCCAGTTCGAGAGGCGCTCCTCCTCGGTGGATCCGAGGACGGCGAGGTTCTTGATGTTCTTCTTGACGTAGTCGCAGAAGTACTGGGCGCCGGGCGCGGTGACCGCGGCGCAGCCCTGTGTGGGGGCCGTGAGCACGACGTAGCTGGCGACGTCGGTCGCGAGCGACGCCTCCTCCGTGGGCTTGTCGATGAAGCCCTCGGCGTACATGGACTTGAGGATGACGTCGCGGCGTGCCTTGTTGCCCTCGTACTTCTCGGGCGTCGAGAGGTTGCGGGTGTCCGGGTACTGGACGATCGCGATGAGGCTCGCCGCCTCCTGCGTCGTCAGGTCGATCGCGTTCTTGTTGTAGTAGTGCTGCGCGGCGGCCTGCACGCCGTAGGTCTGGTCGCCGAAGTAGGCGATGTTCAGGTAGGCGAGGAGGATCTCGTCCTTCGTGTACTTCTTCTCGAGCCCGATCGCGAACTTCATCTCCTCGAGCTTGCGATCGATCGTGGTCTTGATCGCGTCCTTGTAGGCAGCGTCCCGCTCGTCGGGGTCGGCGATCAGCTGCGACTGCGCGATGCGGATGTTGCGCACGAGCTGCATGGTGAGCGTCGAGCCACCGCCGCTCGCCCCGAGCTCGCCTCCGCCCAGCGAGCCGACCCCGGCGCGGACGAGCGACGTGACGTCGACGCCGCCGTGCTCGTAGAACCGACGGTCCTCGCCGGCCACGACCGCGTCCTTGAGCGACTGCGAGACCTGGTCCCACTTGAGCTCGACGCGGTTCTCGCTGTAGAGCGTGGCGAAGGGGACGTCCTGCCCGCCCTGCTTCGCGTACAGGGTGTTGCGTTGCTGCAGCTTGCCGATCTCGATGTACTCGGGGATCGACTCGAAGACCCCGATCGTGCTCGAGGCCGTCATGCCGGCCACGGCGATGGCCGGGGTCACGCCGATGGTGACGAGGAGGCCGGCCAGGACGCTGAAGCCGACGAACCCGAAGAGCGCCCCGATGACGGACGTGGGCTTCGATTTTTGGGCAGACATAGGATCAGGGTAAGTGACACCGCTGACATCCGAGCTGACAGGAACCACAAATGGTCCTTTGGGAGTACATGACCACGCCGCTCATGGTGCACAACAGCACCGCGATCCTCAACAACTGGGGGAGCGACGGCTGGGAGCTGGTCCAGGTGACGCAGGGGCCCGAGGGCGGCCCCGTCGCCTGGCTGAAGCGCCAGAAGCAGGAGGCGTAGTGGGCCGCGTCGACGACCGCCTAGCCGAGCTGGGCCGCGTCCTCCCGACGGTGGCGGCGCCCGCGGGCGTCTACGTCCCGGCCGTCCGGGTCGGCACGGCCGTCTACACGGCGGGGCAGCTTCCCTTCGTCGACGGCGCGCTGCCCGCGGTCGGGAAGGTGGGCGACGGTCCCGGGCTCGTCGCCCCCGCCCTCGCCCGTGAGCTCGCCGCGACCTGCGTCCTCAACGCCCTCGCCGCCGCCTCCTCCGTGCTCGGCTCGCTCGACGACGTGGTGCGGGTCGTGAAGGTCACCGGGTTCGTCTCGTCCGACCCGGCGTTCTCCGGCCAGCCGGGCGTGCTCAACGGGGCTTCCGAGCTGCTGGGCGAGATCTTCGGCGACGTCGGGGTCCACGCACGGAGCGCCGTCGGCGTCGCCGTCCTGCCCCTGGACTCCCCGGTCGAGGTGGAGCTCCTGCTCGAGGTCGCACCCGTCGCCTGATCGTCGGCGGACACGAGGCCCCCGGACCCTCGCCGACCAGGCGAGTCGTCGCGGGGGCCTCGTGCGTCAGCGCATCTCGGCGGAGATCACCGTCATGACGGCCGAGTCGGCCAGGGTCGTCGTGTCGCCGACCTCACGTCCCTCGGCGACGTCGCGCAGGAGGCGCCGCATGATCTTGCCGGAGCGCGTCTTGGGCAGCTCGTCCACGAGCACGATCGAGCGGGGCCGCGCGATCGCGCCGATCTGCTGCGCGACGTGCGCCTTCAGGGCGACCGCCGCCTCCTCGGGGGTGAGGCTCTTCTTCTTCTTGTTGCGCAGGACGACGAAGGCCACGACGGCCTGGCCGGTGGTCTCGTCCGCCGCGCCCACGACGGCCGACTCGGCGACGACGGGGTGCGAGACGAGCGCTGACTCGATCTCCGCGGTCGAGAGCCTGTGGCCGGACACGTTCATGACGTCGTCCACACGGCCGAGGAGCCAGATGTCGCCGTCCTCGTCGCGGCGTGCCCCGTCGCCGGCGAAGTAGCGGTCGCCGAAGCGGTCCCAGTACGTCTCCGCGTAGCGCTCCGGGTCGCCCCAGATGCCCCGCAGCATCGACGGCCAGGGCTCGGCGACGACGAGCAGGCCGCTCTCCCCGTCGGCCACCGAGGCGCCGTGGTCGTCGACGACGTCCACCGTGACGCCCGGCAGCGGCGTCTGCGCCGCACCCGGCTTGGTCGACGTGAGCCCGGGCAGCGGGGAGATCATGATCGCCCCCGTCTCCGTCTGCCACCAGGTGTCGACGATCGGCGTCCGGCCTGCGCCGATGACCTCCCGGTACCAGAGCCACGCCTCCGGGTTGATCGGCTCGCCCACCGACCCGAGCAGGCGCAGGGACGACAGGTCGCGTGCCTGGGGGATCTCGCGGCCGGCCTTCATGAAGCCGCGGATCGCGGTGGGGGCCGTGTAGAAGAGCGAGACGCCGTACTTCTCGACGATGTCCCACCACCGGCCCGGCGCGGGGGAGTCGGGCGTGCCCTCGTAGAGCACCTGGGTGGCGCCGTTCGCGAGCGGCCCGTAGACGACGTAGCTGTGGCCCGTGATCCAGCCCACGTCCGCGGTGCACCACCACACGTCGGTCTCCGGACGGAGGTCGAATACCGTCGCGTGGGTGGTCGCGACCTGCGTCAGGTACCCGCCGGAGGTGTGCAGGATGCCCTTGGGCTTGCCGGTGGTCCCGCTCGTGTACAGGATGAACAGCGGGTGCTCCGCCTCGAACGACTCGGGCTCGTGCTGGTCGGAGACGCCCTCGAGCGCCTCGTGCCACCACCGGTCACGACCGTCGACCCACCCGACGTCGTTCCCGCCGCGGCGGACGACGAGCACGTCGCGGACGCTGGACTCGCCCCCGACGGCGAGCGCGGCGTCGACGGCGGGCTTGAGCGGGGCGACGGAGCCCTTCCGCCACCCGCCGTCGGCGGTGATGACGAGCACGGCCTGGGCGTCGTCGATGCGGGCGCGGAGGCTCTCGGCGCTGAATCCGCCGAAGACCACGCTGTGCACGGCGCCGAGGCGGGCCACGGCGAGCATGGCGACCACCGCCTCGGGGACCTGGGGCAGGTAGATGACGACGCGGTCGCCGGCCACGACGCCCATCGAGGCGAGGACGTTCGCGGCCCTGCTCACCTCGGAGGTGAGCTCCGCGTAGGTGACCGACCTGCTGTCGCCCGGCTCGCCCTCCCAGTGGAGCGCGACGCGGTCACCGTGACCGGCCTCGACGTGCCGGTCGAGGCAGTTGTAGGCGACGTTGAGGCGACCGTCGGCGAACCAGCGGGCCACGGGGGCTCCCGACCAGTCGAGGGTCTCCGTCGGCTCGACGTCCCAGGACAACCGCCGACGCGCCTGGTCGCCCCAGAAGAGGAGCCGGTCGGCGGCGGCGGCCTCGACGAGCTCCGGTCCGGCCACGGCCCGCTCGGCGAACTCGGGCGACGGGGGGAAGGCAGCCGCGGACGGGGACTGCACCACCCCCTCGTGCGTGACGGGGCTGGTGGGGGTGTCCTGGCGGTCGACCATCGTCGTCCTCTCGCGTCGTTGCGGATGCGGGCTCCTCGCGCCCCGAGCGAGACTACTCCGGGTCGCGTGGCCGCCCGGGCGACGTGCTGGCCGGAGAACGAAGCGCGCAGACCGGACACGGTGGCGATGCTGGCACCCGTCCGCCTCCGTGGGGTACAGTTGAGACGTCCGGATTCAACCCCGGTGTGCAGCGCGAGCGATTCCCCCCGATCCAGCGCTGCCGTGGCGGCACCAGTTCCCCCCAACTGGTGCCGCCCCTCTTTTTGCCCCGTGGATCGTGCGACGACCACCCGGGTGATTCCTCCCCAGAGCACATCGTCTGGTCTTCGCCCCCAGGACGCACAGCCCTGTCTGTCTCCGTCGTGCCGGGTGGTTACCGTCCGGACATGACCGGAGCGCCTCCAGCCCCCACCCCGGGCCTCACCCCCGACCACCCGTTCGTCACCCTCGCCTCGGAGCCAGGGCGCTTCATCGCGGCGGCCCCGCCGGGCACCGCTGCTCGATGGGGTACAGGAGTCCCGAACGGGGTACACGGGTCTCGGGTCGACAGGTCGTGGCTGGGGGCGCTGGCCCCCCTCCTGGACGACCCCGACGTGACCGACGTCTTCGTCACGGGCGGAGCGGGCACGTGGGTGGACCGAGGAGGCGGCGCACGCCCCGAGCCGCGGGTCCACCTCTCCGAGGCGGCCGTGCGCGACCTCGCCGTCAGGCTCGTCGCTCGCGGCGGGCGCCACGTGGACGAGGCGAGCCCCTGCGTCGACGTGCGGCTCCCGGGCGGCGTGCGCGTGCACGTGGTCCTGCCGCCGATCTCGACGTCCGGCACGGCCCTGTCCATCCGCTTCCCCCGGGCCGTGCCCCCGACGCTCGACGACCTGAGCCGGGCCGGCTTCTTCGCCGACGCTGACGAAGGCGCAGTCCGGTCGTGCGTGGACCGGCGTGCCAACGTGCTCGTCACGGGCGCGGGCGGGACCGGCAAGACCACGTTCCTGGCGGCCATGCTGTCCGCGGCGTCGCCCGGCGACCGTATCGTCACCGTCGAGGACGTGGCCGAGCTCCGCGTCGTCCATCCCCACGTGGTCTCCCTCGAGGCCCGCCAGCCGAACCTCGAGGGGGTGGGCGGCGTCGACCTCGCACGGCTGCTGCGGGAGGCCCTGCGCATGCGTCCCGACCGCCTCGTCGTGGGGGAGGTCCGGGGGGTCGAGGTCCGAGACCTCCTGTCGGCGCTGAACACCGGGCACGACGGCGGGGCCGGGACCCTGCACGCGAACGGCCTGGCGGACGTCCCCGCACGCCTCGAGGCGCTCGGTGCGGTCGCCGGCCTCGCACCGGCGGCACTGGCCCGCCAGGCCGTCAGCGCACTCGACGCCGTGTTCCACCTCGACCGGGCGGGCGGGCGGCGGCGGGCGGCGCCGCCGGCCCGCGGGACGTGCGGGGGGGG
>NZ_CAUPYL010000032.1:0-19852 GCF_963515265.1 uncultured Frigoribacterium sp. | reverse complement strand
GCCCGCACCGGTCGCCGCGCTCGGAGCGCTCCCGTCGGCCGCCGCCGCCTCGTCGCTCGCATCGCCGCCGGCCTCGCCCAGGTAGTCGCCGCAACGGCACACGTCGGGGCTCCAGCTCGAGCGCTCGACGGCGAGGTCGCCGAGCGGGTTGACCCCCGGACCCGCCGAGAGGCTGTGCCCGGCGAGGGCGTGCAGGCACTTGACGCGCTCGGGCATGCCCCCGGCCGTCACGTGCGCGATCTCGGCCACGTGCTCGATGCCCTCGCGGTCGGCGAGGTAGGCGTCGTGGGCGTCGTGGTAGCGCCTCCTGAGGTCGTCGTCCGCGGCGAGCAGCTCGGTCAGCTCGGCCATGACGCCGTTCGCCTCGAGGGTCGAGATCGCGGCCGTGGCCCCCGGGTGGCACAGGTAGTAGAGCGTCGGGAACGGCGTGCCGTCGCCGAGGCGCGGCTTCGTCGCGACGACGGTCGGGTTGCCGCAGACGCAGCGTGCGGGGATGCCGATCACGTCGCGGGCGGGGCGACCGAGCATCGCGGTGACGAGCTGGACGTCGCGCTCGCTGACGGGCTCGAAGGGAGGGGTCGTCACGGGGTGCCGCCTGTCGTGGAGGACGGCAGGGGCGCGCCGCCGATGTCGGGCGCGACCAGCTCGGTCGCGGGTTCGTCGCTGAGGCCGGCCTCGATCACGGACGACATCATCGCGGCGACCCAGTCGACCTGCGGGGTCTGGAGCGTGTCGCTGATGGGCGCCTGCGACGGCGCCGCCGCGTCGGCGTCCGCACCCATCACGAGGTAGCTGTACTCGCCGGGGTAGACGTAGAGCAGCCGGTCTCGGGCCTGGGCCTCGATGTACGCGGGGTCGCTCCACCGCGCGACGTCGCCCTGGAGGTCGTCGACGTCGTCGCGCTGGTCGCGCACGTCCTGCTGGAGGGCCGCGATCTGCTGCTGCTGCTGGACCAGGGTGCGGAGCGACGGCGCGAGCACGACAACGAACAGCACGAGGATGACGAGCATCAGCAGGCTGAAGCCGGAGAAGCGGATGCTGCGGAGCCAGCCGCCCGCGACGGTCTCGCGCGACGCGAAGGCGACGGGCACGCGTCGGGTCGGGGACTCACGGGGCATGCTCCCGAGGGTAGACGACCCGCGAGGGGGCAGGGTCACGGAACGCCGAGAGGCCCGCTCCCCAGGGGGAACGGGCCTCGGTGCAGGGACCACGTCGAGGACGTGGGCCCCGACGGGCACGGCTCTGTGGCGCTACGCCGAGAAGCGCGGGAACGCCGAGTAGCCGGCGTACCGGGCTGCGTCGCCCAGCTCCTCCTCGATGCGGAGCAGCTGGTTGTACTTCGCGACGCGCTCGCTGCGGGCGGGGGCGCCCGTCTTGATCTGGCCGGCGTCGGTCGCGACGGCGAGGTCGGCGATCGTCGTGTCCTCGGTCTCGCCCGAGCGGTGCGACAGCACGGTCGTGTAGCCGCTGCGCTGCGCGAGCGAGACGGCGTCGAGCGACTCGGTCAGCGTGCCGATCTGGTTGACCTTGACGAGGATCGAGTTCGCGGCGCCGGCGGCGATGCCGCGGGCGAGGCGCTCGGGGTTCGTGACGAACAGGTCGTCGCCGACGATCTGCGTCTTGGAGCCGATCTCGCTCGTCAGGTGGGCCCAGCCCTCCCAGTCGTCCTCGTCGAGGGGGTCCTCGATGGTGACGAGCGGGTAGGCCGACACGAGGTCGGCGTAGTAGCCGGCGAGGAACGCGGAGTCGCGCTTCTCGCCCTCGAACGTGTACGAGCCGTCGGCGTAGAACTCGCTGGAGGCGACGTCGAGGCCGAGCGCGATGTCCTTGCCGGGGGTGAAGCCGGCCTTGGTGATCGCCTCGACCAGCAGGTCGAGCGCGGCACGGTTGCTCTCGAGGTTCGGCGCGAAGCCGCCCTCGTCGCCGAGGCCCGTCGACAGGCCCTTCGACTTCAGCTCGCTCTTGAGCGCGTGGTACGTCTCGGCACCCCAGCGGAGGGCGTCCGCGAACGACGTCGCGCCGATCGGCAGGATCATGAACTCCTGGATGTCGACGTTGCTGTCGGCGTGCGAGCCGCCGTTGATGACGTTGAGCATCGGCACGGGCAGGGTGTGCGCGTTCGGGCCGCCCAGGTAGCGGAAGAGCGGCAGGTCGGCCGAGTCGGCGGCGGCGCGGGCGACGGCCAGCGAGACGCCGAGGACGGCGTTCGCGCCGAGGCGCGACTTGTTCTCGGTGCCGTCGAGCTCGATCATGGCGGCGTCGACGAGGCGCTGGTCGGTCGCGTCCATGCCCTCGACCTCGGGGCCGATCTCGTCGATGACGGCGGCGACGGCCTTGAGGACGCCCTTGCCGAGGTAGCGGCTCTCGTCGCCGTCGCGCAGCTCGTAGGCCTCGAAGGCCCCGGTCGATGCGCCCGAGGGGACGGCCGCGCGCGACACGGTCCCGTCGTCGAGCAGGACCTCGACCTCGACCGTCGGGTTGCCCCGCGAGTCGAGGATCTCGCGTGCGCCTACTGCGTCGATTTCTGCCACGGATGAACTCCTTAGTCGTCGGTGTGCGTGCGGGGCACGCGGTCGTGTCGATCCTAGCCGCGCGGGCCGACGCCGAGCGGGGCGGGGCGGGGCGGGGGTCAGCCCAGGGGCCGCACCTCGAGGTCGTCCGGGGCTTCTCCCCCGCGCACCGCGACGAAGCGCCGGAACCCGGCCGCCGCGAGGGCGTCGAGCTGGCCCCCGACGTTCTTGGCGCGCTTCTGCAGCCGGACCCGCGCCTCCCCACGGGACACCAGGGCCTTCTGCAGGGCGAGCAGCTCGACCGGCGCGACCGCCTTGTCGTAGAGGACGACGAGGCCGTCGTCGTCGGCGTCGTCGAGCTCGACGAGGTCGACGATCCGCTCGAAGCCGAGCGAGAAGCCCGCGGCCGGCACGTCGGTGCCGAGGAACCGCCCGATCATGCCGTCGTAGCGACCGCCCCCGCCGAGGGAGTACGAGAAGTCGGGGTGCGCCACCTCGAAGATCGTGCCCGTGTAGTAGCCCATGCCGCGCACCAGGGTCGGGTCGAAGACGAGCCTCGCCTCGGGCAGGGCCGCCCGGAGCGCCAGCAGGTCGCCGAACGCCCCTTGGTCCAGCCAGGCAGGAGGCGGGGAGGCGCTCGCCGAGTCCCAGGTCGCGTCGCCGAGCTGGGCCAGCTGCTCGGCGATGCCGGGCGCCTCGACGCCGATCGACACCAGCTGGGCGGCGACGCCCTCGACGCCGATCTTGTCGAGCTTGTCGATCTCGAGGAGCGCACGGTCGTGCAGCTCGGCCGGCACTCCCCAGTGCGACAGCACCCCGAGGAGCACGCGACGGTCGTTGACCCTGATCGTGGTGCCCTCCAGTCCGAGGGCGGCCAGGACGGCGGTGGTGGCGGAGATCAGCTCGATCTCCGCGAGCTGGCCGGCCTCGCCCAGGATGTCGATGTCGCACTGGACGAACTGGCGGTAGCGCCCCTTCTGCGGCTTCTCGGCCCGCCACACCGGCGCGATCTGCACGCTGCGGAAGACGGTCGGCAGCTCGGCGCGGTGGGAGGCGTAGAAGCGGGCCAGCGGCACCGTGAGGTCGAAGCGGAGGCCGAGGTCGGCGAGCTCGAGGGCGGACGAGGCCGCCCGCAGCGCCTCGTCGTCGAGACCGCGTCGGAGCACCGCGAAGACCTGCTTCTCGTTGTCGCCCCCCAGGCCCGAGAAGAGGTACTCGCTCGACTCGACGACGGGGGTCTCGATCTCGTCGAAGCCGTGCGCCCGGTAGACGTCTCGGACCACGGAGAGGACCCGCTCGCGGCGGCGCTTGTCGGCGGGCAGGAAGTCTCTCATCCCGCGCGGCGGGGTCACGTGTGACGGCATCAGACCATCATCCCAGAGCCGGCGGACGACGATCGCGACCAGAGCTTGCCCATATTTCACATTGCATGTACTGTCGAGGTGTCGGCGGAGCGAATCGGGTTGCGCAACGCCGACCTGGCGCCCGCCTTCCCTGCGGTGGGGCGTCGCGACGGACCGGGCTCTACGCCCGGTCCGTCATCCCGTCGTCAGCACTGCCCGACACGAGTGGTCGAGGTTGGCACCGCGCGGCAAGCCCGCCAGCTCTGTGCGACCTCTTTCCGTGCAGCCCCTTCCGCATCCGGGGCAGGGGGGCGCGCCTGGTGAGCCACGGCGCGAGGCGGGCAAGCCAGAACCAAGGTCCCGCCCGCACCGTACGCCGCCGTGTCGGTTGACATGTCACGCTTCACGGGTTACATTCATGGAGTCGTCACGGTGCTCGTTCTGGACTGATCCCCAGGAGAAACGAGCGCCCTGTCGACGGTGTGGTCTGTCGTCGGTTCGTCGCGAGACACCCGCGTCTTCCCAGGCGCGTGGGCCTCCCGTCCCGGCCTGACCACGCGCGGGCGCCTCCCTGTTCGGGTCAGGGAGGCGCCCCCTCCCCGTCGGGTCCGTCCCTGGTCAGGCGCCGTCGCGGCGTGGCTCCACGGCCCGCAACAGCGTCTCGCGCTCTCGTACCGCTCGGCGCAGGGCTCGCTCGGCGTCGATGCCGTCCCGACCGGCCTCGTCCACGACGGCGAGCAGATCACGCCCCCAGACGAGCTCGGCGTCGTCGGCCGTGTCCGCAGCTCGCCCGGCGGCCGGAGCCGCCCCGGCGGCGACGCGCCTGCCCTCCAGCTTCTGAGCGCGGGACAACGCCGGCAGCCCGCGTGGCACGCCGTCGTACGCGCTCGACCGGCTCGCCTTCTCGACGGCCTTCGCAGCGCTCCAGAGACGGACGATGTCGTCCACGTCGGCCGCGTCCTCTCCGCCGAACACGTGCGGGTGCCGGCGCACGGTCTTGAGCCGGACGTCGCGCACGACGTCGGCCAGGTCGAAGGCACCGTCGGAGGCGCGGGCCGCGATCGCAGCGTGCAGGACCACTTGGTAGAGCACGTCGCCGAGCTCCTCACGACGATCGTCGACCGTGCCGTCCTCGATCGCCTCGACCAGCTCCGCGCACTCCTCGACCAGGTAGGTGACGAGCGACTCGTGCGTCTGCGCGCGGTTCCACCCGCAGCCGCCCTGGTCGGCGAGCAGCGCCTCCACCACGTCGGAGAGCTCCCGGACCTCGGCCTCGAGTCCTGTGTCGTCGTGCACCGCTCCTCCTCGTCTGACCGCCGGGGTCGTCGGGGACGGGCAGCCGGGAGGGCCGCCCGTCGTGTCAGGCCGTGGGGGCGACGCCGCCGGCGGCGGGCCGCGGCACGTCCGCGCCGTAGATCGAGGTCATCAGCTGCTCGACCCAGAGGATGAGCTCAGCGTCGACCAGCCCCTCCCCGTGCCGCACCGGCAGGGGGACGCTGACCGAGTTCGTCTGGCCGAACCACCGAGCCCCCGGGTAGAGGCGCTGCAGGCGCACCTGCATGCTGTCCGCCAGGTCCGCCCCGGCGACGCGCAGGTTGCTGCCCATGACGACGACCTCGCTGAGCCCTGCCTTCTGCGCCGCTCGCCGGAGGCGGGAGACCTCGATCAGCGCGAGCACCGAGGCGGGCGGCGTGCCGTAGCGGTCGGTGAGCTCGTCGAGCACCGAGTCGATCTGGTCGTCGCTCGAGGTCGGGGCGCTGGCCGTCGACAGCTTCTGGTACGCCTCGAGCCGGAGGCGCTCGCTCTCGACGTACTCGTCGGGGATGTGGGCGTCGACGGGCAGCTCGAGCCGAAGCTCGGTCTGGCCCTCGGCCACGTCGCCGCGGAACGCGCCGACCGCCTCGCCGATCATCCGCAGGTAGAGGTCGAAGCCGACGCCCGCGATGTGGCCCGACTGCTCGCCGCCGAGCAGGTTGCCGGCTCCGCGGATCTCCAGGTCCTTGAGGGCCACCTGCATGCCGGCGCCGAGCTCGTTGTTGGCGGCGATCGTCTCCAGCCTGTCCTGGGCGGTCTCGCTCAGGGGCTTGTCCGGGTCGTACAGGAAGTACGCGTAGCCGCGTTCACGGCCGCGACCGACCCGACCACGCAGCTGGTGCAGCTGGCTGAGGCCGTACTTGTCGGCCCGGTCGATGATCAGGGTGTTCGCGTTGGCGATGTCGAGGCCGGTCTCGATGATGGTCGTCGAGACGAGCACGTCGAACTTGCGCTCCCAGAAGTCGACCATGACCTGCTCGAGGGTGGACTCGGCCATCTGGCCGTGCGCCACCGCGACCCGCGCCTCCGGCACGAGCTCGGCGATCTCGGCGGCGACCCGGTTGATGCTCGAGACCCGGTTGTGCACGTAGAAGACCTGGCCCTCGCGCAGCAGCTCTCGTCGGATCGCCGCAGCCTTCTGCCGTTCGCCCTCGGGCCCCACGAAGGTGAGGATCGGGTGCCGGTCCTCCGGAGGCGTCGCGAGGGTCGACATCTCGCGGATGCCGGTCACGGCCATCTCGAGCGATCGGGGGATCGGCGTCGCGGACATGGCGAGGATGTCGACGTTGGTCTTGAGCTTCTTCAGGGCGTCCTTGTGCTCGACGCCGAACCGCTGCTCCTCGTCGATGATCACCAGCCCCACGTCTTTGTACGCGATGCCCTCGCTCAGGAGGCGGTGGGTGCCGATGACCATGTCGACCGTGCCGTCGCCGAGCCCCTTGATGGTCTCCTTGCTCTCCTTCGCGGACTGGAAGCGGCTGAGGCTCCGGAGGTGCACGGGGAACCCCGCGAAGCGCTCGCTGAACGTGTCGAAGTGCTGCTTGACGAGCAGCGTCGTCGGCACGAGCATCACGACCTGCTTGCCGTCCTGGATCGCCTTGAAAGCGGCCCGCACGGCCACCTCCGTCTTGCCGTAGCCCACGTCGCCCGAGAGCAGGCGGTCCATCGGGATCGGCCGTTCCATGTCGGCCTTGATCTCGTCGATCGTCGTCAGCTGGTCGGGCGTCTCGGCGAACGGGAAGGCCTCTTCGAGCTCGCGCTGCCACGGGGTGTCGGGCGGGAACGCGTGCCCCTTCGACGCCATCCGCGCCGAGTACAGCTTGACGAGCTCGACCGCGATGTCGCGGACCGCGCGGCGCGCCTTGCTCTTCGCCGAGGCCCAGTCGCTGCCGCCCATCTTGCTGAGCGGGGGCGCCTCGCCGCCGACGTAGCGGCTGAGCAGGTCGAGCTGGTCGGTCGGGACGTAGAGCTTGTCGCCGGGGTAGCCGCGCTTCGAGGGCGCGTACTCGAGCACGAGGTACTCGCGGCTGTTCTTGACGGCGTTGCGGCCGCCGGACGAGACCTCGCGGCTGGTCAGCTCGAGGAACTTGCCGATGCCGTGGGTCTGGTGCACGACCACGTCGCCCGGCTTGAGCTGGAGCGGGTCGACGACGTTCTTGCGACGGCTCGCGAGCTTCTTGACCTGGCGCGAGTCGTAGTTCGCGGAGCGGCCGTAGAAGTCGCTCTCGCCGAGCACGGCGATCTTGGCCGAGGGCAGCTCGAAGCCGGCCTCGACTCCCCCGGCGACGAGGTGCACGACGCCCTGCTCGAGCTCGTCGGGCAGAGCGTCGACGAGACGAGCAGCGACGCCCTGCTCGGACAGCACGTCGCGGGCACGCTCGACGAGCCCGGTTCCGCGTGCGGTGACGACGACGCTCCACCCGTCCTGCACGCGGCCGACGACGTGGTCGAGCGCGCCCTCGGCGTGCCCGCTGAAGCTCGGCACGGGTGCGGCCTCGACGCGGACGTAGTCGCCTGCCGCCTGCGCCGCCTCGTCGTCGGTGAGCACTTCGCCCGAGTCGAAGCCGCTGAACGTGAACCACGCGCGGTCGCCGGCCGCGGCCCGCAGGTCGCGGAGGGCGAGGAAGTCGCCGGCGTCGAGGTCGATCGGGGCGGCGGCCCCGGCGGTCGCGGCGTTCCACGCCGCGGACAGGAACTCGCGGTTCGTCTCGGCGAGGCTCTTGGCCCGCGACTGCACGCGCTCGGGCGAGAGCACGGCGACGGAGGCGCCCGCCGGCAGGTAGTGGGTGAGCGGGACGAGGCGGTCGACCAGGGCCGGCGCCAGCGACTCCATCCCCTCGACCGGGATGCCCTCGGCGATCTTGGCGAGCATCTGGGCGAGGCCCGGGAACTCGTGCTGCATCTCGCGAGCACGCTGGCGCACGGGCGCGGTGAGCAGCATCTCGCGGCTCGGCGGCAGCTCGACCGTGCTCACGACACCCTCGAGGCTGCGCTGGTCGGCCACCGAGAAGGTGCGGAGCTGATCGACCTCGTCGCCGAAGAAGTCGACGCGCACCGGGTGCTCGGCCGTCGGCGGGAACACGTCGAGGATGCCGCCGCGCACCGCGAACTCGCCCCGCCGGGTGACCATGTCGACGCGCGCGTAGGCGAGGTCGACGAGCTGCAGGGCGATCGCGGAGAGGTCGTGGCCCCGGTCGCCGATGGTCAGCACGACCGGATCGATGTCGGCGAGGTTGTCGGAGACGGGCTGCAGGGCCGCGCGGACGCCCGCGACGACGACGAGCGGACGCACGCCGTGAGCCGCGTCGGCGGTCGAGCCCGCGGCGGCGGCCGTGGTCGCCGCCTCCGCCTCGGCCGACCAGGCGGCGAGGCGACGGAGCGCGTGGATGCGCTTGCCCACGGTCTCGGCACTCGGGCTGAGGCGCTCGTGCGGCAGGGTCTCCCACGCGGGGAACTCGATGACCTCGGCGCCCGGCACGTAGCTGGCGAGGGACAGGCGGACGGCCTCGGACTCGCGACCGGTGGCGGTGACCACGAGCATGGCCTGGGGCCCGGCGCGCCTGGCGAGCAGCCCCGCGAGGAGCGGCACGCGCAGGCCGTCGACCACCGAGTAGTCGGTGCTGCGCTCGGCCCGGTCGAGGGCGGAGGAGTACGTGGAGGCGCGCGAGAGCGCCTTGATCATGCCCGCGAGTATCACCGGACAAGGCTACTCGGCACAGCCGACAGTGCGCCGGTCCGCGGTGCCCCGCCCTGGTGCGGCGAGCAGCAGGGCGCGGGCGAGCAGGGCCCCGGTCAGGCCTTCGCGGTGTGGAACTTGAGCTGCGCCGCGGTGAGGCCGTCGGAGACGATCATCTCGACCGCGTCGGCGGCGTCGCCGAGGAGCAGCGGGAGCTCCTTGCGCTCGGTCGACGAGAAGGCCTTGAGCACGTAGTCGGCGGCGGGCTGCCGGCCGGGCGGACGACCGATGCCGACGCGCACGCGCAGGAACTCGTTCGAGCCGGTGGCGGCGATGATGTCGCGCAGGCCGTTGTGGCCCCCGTGGCCGCCGCCCTGCTTGAGCTTGATCGAGTCGAAGTCGATGTCGAGCTCGTCGTGGACGACGATCAGCCGTGACACGTCGAGGTCGTAGTACTTCAGCAGCGCGGCCACGGGCCCGCCCGACAGGTTCATGAAGCTGCGGGGGGCGGCGAGGACGAAGCGGGGGCCGCCCGGCTGGGGGCGGCCCTCCGCGACGCTCGCGTTGGTGCGGTGGTTCTTGAAGCTCGCCGACAGGCGGTGCGCCAGCTCGGCGAGCACCATCTGTCCGACGTTGTGCCGGGTGCCTGCGTAGTCGGGCCCGGGGTTGCCGAGCCCGACCACGAGCCACTGCGAGTCGTCCACGGGATGGTCCTCCTCGGGAGACACGCGGGGCTGTCAGGCGGTCGGCGTCGCGGACGACGCCGTGGTGCGGGTGGTGCGGGTGGTGCGGGTGATCCGACCGGTGCTACTCGGAGCGCTCTTCGTCCTCGATCGAGGGCACGTCGCCCTCGGCCTCGGCGGCCTCGCCCGACTCGTCGTCGACGGCGTCGGTGGTGAGGTCGAGCTGCGGGACGGAGACGCTCGTGATGAGCACCTCGGCGTCGGTGACGAGCGAGGCGCCCTCGGGGAGGACGACGTCGGAGGCGTGCACCTGCGCGCCGTCCTCGAGGCCCTCGATCGAGACGACGACCGACTGCGGGATCGCGGTGGCCGAGACCTCGAGCGTGATGGCGTTGAGCTCGACGACGTGGATCGTGCCGGGAGCCGACTCGCCCTCGATGTGGACGGGGACGTCGACCTCGACCTTCTCGCCCTGGCGGACGACGATGAGGTCGATGTGCTCGATGACCTGCTTCACCGGGTCGCGCTGGATGTCCTTGACGAGGGCGAGCTGCTGGGTGCCCTCGATGTCGAGCGTGATGAGCGCGTTCGAGCGGCGAGTGATGAGCATCGTCTCGTGGCCGGGCAGCGTGACGTGCTGGGGGTCGGTGCCGTGGCCGTAGATGACCGCGGGGATCTGGTCGTTCGCGCGGATCTTGCGGGCCGCGCCCTTGCCGAAGCTGGTGCGGACGAGAGCGGACAGGGTGTTGTCGTCAGCCATGGATGTCTCCGTTTCTGCGGGCCTGGCGGCCCGGGATGTGTGGGTCGATGTCAACTCGAACGCAGATCGCGTGAGGAGGGACCTCGCAGCCGTGGGGACGATGTCACGAGACCGAGTGCCTGCCTACCGCGTCGATAACGGGTGCCGGAGCACCCCTCGCCGAAGTCGACCCCTACGTTACAGGGCACCCGGGCGCGTCGCCAACCCGCGGACGTCGGCGACCGTCAGCGCTCCCCGAGCCGGGCCAGCGCCTCCGCGACGATCTCGTCCGGACCTGCGGACACGTCGACGCCGAAGCCGGGCTCATCGTCGCCGAGCGGCTCGAGGGTCGCGAACTGCGAGTCCATCAGCCCGGGCGGCATGAAGTGCCCCTTGCGTGCCTTCTGCCGCTCGGCCACCAGCTCGCGGACGCCGGTGAGGTGCACGAACCGGAGGCGCGGGTCGCCGCCGCGGAGCACGTCCCGGTAGCGGCGCCTCAGCGCCGAGCAGGCGACGACCACGCCGTCCTCCCCGGCGTCGCGGATGCGCTGCGCGACGATCTCGAGCCACGGCGCCCGGTCGTCGTCGTCGAGCGCGTGGCCGGCGGCCATCTTGTCGCGGTTGGCCTGCGGGTGGAGGTCGTCGGCGTCGACGAACGGGACGCCCGCGGTGCGGGCCAGGAGCTCCCCGACCGTGGACTTGCCGGAGCCGGACACCCCCATCACGACGACGGGCGGGATCGGGGCGGGCAGCGGTGTCTCAGGCACGGGGACCTCTCGGTGTCGGGGACGGCGGCGTCCGGACCAGCGTAGACGCGCCTCCTCGTGTCGTCCGCGCCCCGGAGGGCACTGACGGTGCTTGTCGGGGGTGCAGGACGGAGGAATAGTGTGCGGGGGTCATCGACCGCAAGGAGGCACCGTGACCGAGCACGGAGAACAGTCCACCCCCACCGCCCAGGCGAACATCGGAGTCGTCGGCCTGGCCGTCATGGGATCGAACCTGGCCCGCAACCTCGCCAGCCGCGAGGGCAACACCGTCGCCGTCTACAACCGCTCCCCCGGGCGCACGGACACCCTGATGGACGAGCACGGCGACGCCGGCTTCGTCGCCTCGAAGTCGATCGAGGACTTCGCCGCGTCGCTGCAGAAGCCGCGCACCGCGATCATCATGGTCCAGGCCGGCAAGGGCACCGACGCCGTCATCGACCAGCTCGCCGACCTCTTCGAGGAGGGCGACATCATCGTCGACGGCGGCAACGCGAACTTCCAGGACACGAGGAGGCGCGAGGCAGCCCTCAAGGAGCGCGGCCTGAACTTCGTCGGCGCCGGCATCTCCGGGGGCGAGGAGGGCGCCCTCAAGGGCCCGTCCATCATGCCCGGCGGCTCGAAGGAGGCGTACGAGACCCTCGGCCCGATCCTCGCGTCGATCGCGGCGGTCGCCGAGGGTGAGCCGTGCGTCACGCACATCGGCTCCGACGGCGCCGGCCACTTCGTCAAGATGATCCACAACGGCATCGAGTACGCCGACATGCAGCTCATCGCCGAGTCGTACGACCTGCTCCGTCGCGTCGGCGGCCACGAGCCAGCCGACATCGCCGCCGTGTTCGAGGAGTGGAACAAGGGCGAGCTGGAGTCGTACCTGATCGAGATCACCGCCGAGGTGCTGCGCCAGGTCGACGCCAAGACCGGCGGACCACTGGTCGACTCGATCGTCGACGCGGCCGGCTCGAAGGGCACCGGCGTCTGGACCGTGCAGAACAGCGTCGGCCTGGGCGTGCCCGTCGGCGGCATCGCCGAGGCCGTCTTCGCCCGGGCCGTCTCGTCGAAGCCCGACCAGCGCGCGGCGGTGCAGGCGACCCTGAAGGGCCGGCCCGAGGTGCAGGAGGCGGGCGACGGCTTCGAGGACGACGTGCAGAAGGCGCTCTACGCGTCGAAGATCGTGGCCTACGCCCAGGGCTTCGACGCGATCATCGCGGGCGCGCTCGAGTACGACTGGGACATCGACAAAGGTGCGGTGGCGAAGATCTGGCGCGGGGGCTGCATCATCCGCGCGCAGTTCCTCAACCGCATCGTCGAGGCGTACGAGAAGGACTCGACCATCGCGACGCTGCTCGAGGACGACTACTTCGCCGCCGCCGTCCGCGACGGCGAGCAGGCCTGGCGCCGCATCGTCGCCAAGGCCGCCCTGTCGGGCATCCCCGTGCCCGGGTTCGCGTCGGCGCTGTCGTACTACGACTCGCTCGCGTCCGAGCGCCTCCCCGCCGCCCTCATCCAGGGCCAGCGCGACTTCTTCGGCGCGCACACCTACGAGCGGGTCGGCGAGGACGGCGTGTTCCACACGCTGTGGTCGGGCGACCGCTCGGAGATCGAGACGGAGCCGTCGACGCACTGACGCGGTGACGTCGAGGCGCCTAGGCGTCTGGGCGTCGACAGGCAGAACGGCCGTGGCCGGGATCAACCCGATCACGGCCGTTCTGTTCGCGCAGGCGCGATGGTGCTCGTGGGCCCCGTCGGCTGTGCCTTCTGGTTCGATGAAACGGCTACGCCGCTCCATCGAACATCGACGTGACGCTGCCGTTGTCGAAGACCTCGTGGATCGCGCGGGCGATCAGCGGGGCGATCGGCAGGATCTCGAGCTTGTCGAACTTCTGGTGGTCGGTGAGCGGCAGGGTGTCCGTGACGACGACCGAGTCGATGAAGTCGCTGCTGAGGATCTCGGGCGCCGGGTCGCTGAAGACCGCGTGGGTCGCGGCGACGACGACGCCGATCGCGCCGGCGGCCTTGAGCGCCTCGGCGGCCTTGACGATGGTGCGGCCCGTGTCGATCAGGTCGTCGACCAGCAGGCAGACCCGGCCCTCGACCTCGCCGACGATCTCGTGCACGGTGACCTGGTTCGGCACGAGCGGGTCGCGGCGCTTGTGGATGATGGCGAGGGGGGCGTCGAGCTTCTCGCTCCAGATGTCGGCGACGCGGACGCGGCCCATGTCGGGCGACACCACGGTGAGCGTGCTGGTGTCGAGCTTGGTGCGGAAGTGCTCGAGCAGCACCGGCATGGCGAAGAGGTGGTCGACCGGGCCGTCGAAGAAGCCCTGGATCTGCGGAGCGTGCAGGTCGACGCTCATGATGCGGTGGGCACCCGCGGCCTTGAACAGGTCGGCGACGAGACGGGCGGAGATCGGCTCACGGCCGCGGCCCTTCTTGTCCTGGCGGGCGTACGGGTAGAACGGCGCGACGACCGTGATGCGCTTCGCCGAGGCGCGCTTGAGGGCGTCGACCATGATCAGCTGCTCCATGAGCCACTCGTTGATCGGGGCCGAGTGCGACTGGATGACGAACGCGTCGGCGCCGCGGACGCTCTCGTCGTAGCGCGCGTAGAGCTCGCCGTTGGCGAAGGTGCGGGCGTCGGTCGGGATCAGCTCTGAGCCGAGCTCCGACGCGATCTGGTTCGCGAGCTCGGGGTGCGCACGCCCCGAGACCAGAACGAGTCGGTTCTCGCCGGTGATCTTGATTCCGGACACGTCACTCGCTCTCCGGCCCCTGAGGGCCAACCCGACAGGGGTCAGTCGGTCGTTCGTTCGGCGCGGGCGGCGGCCTCGGCCGCCGCGGAGCCGGGGCGGTTCGCCTCGACCCATCCGCTCGCATTGCGCTGTGGGGCGATGCTCAACGCCAGCGCGCCGGCCGGCACGTCCTTGCGGACGACCGTCCCTGCGCCTGAGTACGCTCCGTCGCCAATCCTAACGGGGGCGACGAACACGTTGTGCGACCCGGTGCGCACGTTCGACCCGACCTCGGTGCGGTGCTTGTGCACCCCGTCGTAGTTGGCCGTGATGGTGCCGGCGCCGATGTTGCTGTCGGTGCCGACCTCGGTGTCGCCGATGTAGCTGAGGTGCGGCACCTTCGAGCCTGCGCCGATCTCGGCGTTCTTGGTCTCGACGAAGGTGCCGATCTTGCCGCCCTCGCCGAGCACGGTGCCCGGACGCAGGTACGAGAAGGGCCCCACGGAGGCGCGGGCCCCGATCACGGCGAGGGTCGCGTCGGTGCGCTTCACGACCGCGCCCTCGCCGACCTCGGTGTCGACGAGCGTCGTGTCGGGACCGACGACGGCCCCCGCCGCGACGTAGGTGGCGCCCTTCAGCTGCGTGCCGGGCAGCAGCTCGACGTCGGCGCTGAGGGCGACGTCGCGGTCGATCCAGGTGGTCTGCGGGTCGACGATGCTGACGCCCTCGCGCTGCCAGTGCTCGACGATGCGGTCGTTCAGGCGGCGGGCCGCGGCGGCGAGCTGCACGCGGTCGTTGATGCCCTCGAGGCGCCAGGTCTCGTCGACCGCACGCGCCGAGACGCGCTCGCCGGCCGCCGTCAGCAGCCCGACCACGTCGGTCACGTACTTCTCGTTCTGCGCGTTGGCCGAGCCGACGCGGGGCAGGTGCGTGCGCAGGGCCGCGACGGTGAAGGCATAGGTGCCGGAGTTGATCTCGCGCAGCTGCCGCTCCTCCTCGCTGGCGTCCTTGTGCTCGACGATGCGGTCGACGTCTCCGGACGAGCGCCGGACCACGCGGCCGTAGCCGTGCGCGTCCGGGAGGACCGCCGACAGCAGCGTCGCGGCCGCCGCCTCCGTGCGGTGCTGCTCGAGGAGCGCGCCCAGCGTGGCGTGGTCGAGGAACGGCACGTCGGCGCTGACGACGACGACGTCGCCCTCGAAGTCGGCGGGCAGCGCCTCGACGGCCTGCTCGACGGCACGACCGGTGCCGGGCACGTCGTCCTGGTCGACGATGACGGCGCCGGGCGTCGTCTCGACGATGCTCGTCACGACGAGGTCACGCTCGTGCCGCACGACGGCCACGAGGTGCTCGGGCTGCAGCGCCCCCGCGGTCTCGAGCACGTGCTGGATCAGCGGCAGGCCGGCCAGCCGGTGCAGCACCTTCGGCGTCGAGGACTTCATGCGCGTGCCCTGTCCTGCGGCGAGGACGACGACGGCGAGGCTGCGTTCGGGCATGGGGCTCCTAGTAGGTGGGGTCGTGCGGCGATCATCGGCGATCCTCCCACGGGCGGCGCAGGAGGCGCAGGTCGGCCTGGCGTGTCCGGGCGGCGCGCGGTGGGTCGGGCGCTGTGGAGGGGAGACCTCAGCTGCGGGCGGCGCGCACGACGGCGGCGGTGCCGCCGATCGCGATCGTGTCCTCCAGCAGGGCGACGACGAGGTCGGGCAGGCCGGTCCTCTCGACGAGGGCCTTGCGACCGAGGTAGCCGGCGAAGCTGCCGACGACGGCCCCGGCGGCGCCGAGCAGGGCGCCGTGCACCCCTCGGTCGGCGCGGAGGTCGGTGGTCCCCATCGCGAACCCGACGACGGCACCGGCGGCGACACGACCGAAGATCGCGCCGCCCGAGATGCGGCTGGGCGTCGAGGGCAGCTTGTCGCCGACGAGCTCGCCCGCGCCGGCGGCCACGAACACGGCACGCCCGATCGACGAGCGGAACACCGCCCACTCCTGCCAGCTGCCGGTGAGGGTGCGGCTGTCGCGGCTGAGGGCGAGCGCCGCGAGGGGCGTCGCCGAGCGGGAGCCGGTGAGGACGCCGAGCAGGGCGGCACGGGCGAGCGGGGAGAGGGCGGTGGTCGACATGGGCGCAGGCTATCGAGAGCCGGGGCCGCCGGTCCGGATCGGGTGCCGGACGCACGCCTCCGCCGGCGCGTCGACTCATCGGCTCCGCCACCAGGATTCGAACCTGGACCTAACAGCTCCAAAGGCTGTCGTGCTGCCGTTACACCATGGCGGACCGCGCCCGGGGCGCAGGGTCGATTCTGTCAGACGGCGCCTCGGCCGTCGCTGCCGCTGCCGCTGCCACCGTCGCCCATGGCCGCACCTCTGCACGTCGAGTGCGGGTCAGCGTCGTCCAGGGCGGGTCAGCGTCGTCCAGGGCGGGTCGACGCGGACCCGCCCTCGACCGCGATGACCCGCCCTCGATGTCCGGGAGGAGGTGCGCTGCCATGATGAGCAGATGCCCGAGGCCGATCAGGACGACGAGCGCGAACAGCGCGAACCTGGCGAGCGCGAGCGCGAGCGCGAGCGAGAGCAGCAGGGCGGCGCCGGGCCGCAGGGCGGTGCCGAGCCGCGCGACGAGGTCGACCGGATCGTCGCGGCATGGTCGCACGAGCGTCCCGACCTCGACTTCGCCCCGCTGCACGTGCTCTCGCGCGTCGGCCGCCTCGCGAAGCACCTCGACCGCGCCCGACGCGACGCTTTCGTCGCCAGCGACCTCGAGCAGTGGGAGTTCGACGTGCTCTCCGCGCTGCGCCGGGCCGGCGGCCCCTACGAGCTCAGCCCGAAGGCCCTGCTGCAGCAGACGCTCGTCTCGAGCGGCGCCATGACGAACCGCATCGACCGGCTCGTCGCGCGCGGCCTCGTCGAGCGACGCACCGACCCGAACGACGGTCGTGGCGTCCGGGCACGGCTGACCCGGGCAGGGGGCGACGCGGTCGACGCGGCGATCGAGCGTCTCCTCGCTGCTGAGCGCCGCCTCCTCGCCGACCTCGGCCCGGTCGACGAGCAGCGGCTCGGCGACCTGCTGCGGCGTCTCAGCCTGACGCTCGGCGACTGACCCGGCCGACCCGGCCGACCCGAGCGACCCGGCCGACCCGGCGGACCCGGCTTACCCGACGCACCCGAGCGGCCAGGCTGATCCGAGCAGGCTCGGCGAGTGGTCGATCACTGTCGCTCCGGGCCTCGCGAGAGACCGGGACCGACCACTCGGCGAGCCCCGCGGCGCTGCGGCGCCAGGGAGCCCCTACGCGAGCAGCTCGCTGAGCTCGAGCCAGCGCACCTCGAGCTCGGCCGTCTTGTGGTCGAGCGCGGTGAGCTTCGCCTGCAGCGCCGCGAGGCCGTCGAAGTCGGACTGGTCGAAGCCCGCGAACTGCTCGAGCAGGCCGCTGCGCTCGGTCGCCGACTTGGCGAGCTTGCGGTCGATCGAGCCCAGCTCCTTCTCGGCGTTGCGCTTCTCGGCGCCCGACAGCCCCGACGCGGCGGCCGCGGCGGCGACCGACGACTGCGCCCCCTGGACGGCGGTCGGACGGTCGGTCGCGCCGCCCTGGGTGTCCGTGGCCTGCTTGCGCAGGGCGAGGTACTGGTCGACGCCGCCGGGCAGGTGCCGGAACTGCCCGTCGAGCACCGCGTACTGCTGGTCGGTGACGCGCTCCAGCAGGTACCGGTCGTGCGAGACGACGAGCAGGGTGCCGGGCCAGCCGTCGAGCAGGTCCTCCATCGCGGCGAGCATGTCGGTGTCGAGGTCGTTCGTGGGCTCGTCGAGGATGAGCACGTTCGGCTCGTTGAGCAGGATCAGCAGGAACTGCAGACGGCGCTTCTGCCCGCCCGACAGGTCCTTGATCGGCGTCTGCAGCTGCGCGCTGGTGAAGCCCAGGCGCTCGAGCAGCTGCCCGGGCGTCATCTCCTTGCCGGCCGTGACGTAGGAGGTGCGCTGCCGGCCGATCAGGTCGTTCACCTTCTCGTTCGCCACCTCGTGCAGGTCGGCGAGCTGCTGGTCGAGGATCGCGAACTTGACCGTCTTGCCCTGCTTGACCCGCCCCTCCGTCGGCTGCACCTCGCCCGTGACGACCTTGAGGAGCGTCGACTTGCCGGCCCCGTTGACGCCCAGCACGCCGGTGCGCTCGCCGGGGGCGATGCGCCACTCGACGCCGTGCAGCACCAGCTTGTCGCCGAACGAGACGCCGACCTCGACGAGGTCGACGACGTCCTTGCCGAGCCGGGCGGTCGCCATCTGCGACAGCTCGACGGCGTTGCGGGCGGGCGGCTCGTCGGCGATCAGCTCGTTCGCCGCGTCGATGCGGAACTTGGGCTTGGTCGAGCGGGCGGGCGCACCACGACGAAGCCACGCCAGCTCTTTGCGCATCAGGTTCTGGCGCTTCGACTCGGACGCCGCGGCCGAGCGGTCACGCTCGACGCGCTGCAGCACGTAGGCCGCGTAGCCGCCCTCGAAGGGCTCGACGATGCCGTCGTGCACCTCCCACGTGTCGGTCGAGACCTCGTCGAGGAACCACCGGTCGTGCGTCACGACGACGAGCGCCCCCGACGAGGGCGACCAGCGGCGACGGAGGTGCTCGGCCAGCCAGGCCACGCCCTCGACGTCGAGGTGGTTGGTGGGCTCGTCGAGGAACAGGACGTCCCAGTCGCCGACGAGGAGGCGCGCGAGGGCAACCCGACGACGCTGGCCGCCCGAGAGGTCGCCGAGCCGCGCCTCCCACGGGATGTCGGTCGCGAGGCCCGAGATGACGTCGCGGATGCGGGCGTCGCCCGCCCACTCGTGCTCGTCGCGGTCGCCGACGATCATCCGGCCGACCGTGTCGTCGTCGGGCAGCACGTCGCGCTGGTCGAGCATGCCGATCGTGAGGCCGCGGCGGGTCGTGACCCGGCCGTCGTCCGGCTCGAGGCGACCGGCGAGCACGGACATGAGGGTCGACTTGCCGTCGCCGTTGCGGCCGACGACGCCGATGCGGGAGCCCTCGTCGATGCCGAGCGTCACCCCGTCGAGGACGACCTTGGTCGGGAATTCGAGCTTGAGGTTCTCTGCGCCTAGTAGGTGTGCCACCCGACGAGCGTAGGCGACGACGGCTGACCGGCCGGACCGCGTCCGCGGCGCCGCCCGGCTGCACTCAGCCCAGCGACGCCGTCCACTCGTCGGGGCCGTCCGTGAAGGCCTGGCGCTTCCAGATCGGCAGGCGCTCCTTGACGAGGTCGACGAGCGCCGAGCAGGCGGCGAAGGCCTCGGCGCGGTGAGGCGAGGCGACGGCGCAGGCGAGCGCCACGTCGCCGATCTCGAGGTCGCCGACGCGGTGCTGCACCGCGACCGTGACCGCGGGGTGCTCCGCCGCGATCTGCTCGGCGACGGCGCCCATGACGTCGCCCGCCGACGGGTGCTGCTCGTAGTGCAGAGCGGCCACGTCGCGACCGCCGTCGTGGTCTCGGACGACGCCCTCGAACGTGACGATCGCCCCGGAGGCGCGGCTCGCCACGATCACGGAGCACTCCGCTGCCGACAGCACCGTCTCGACCACCTCGGCGAGCAGCACCCGCCCGCTGGGGCCGGTCGGGGTCGCCACCGCGTCGGGGTCCCCTCCCTCGGCCTCGAGGACGGCGTCGGCGGCTGCCTCTTCTCCCGCGGCGCTGAGGGCAGGGCCCTCGACGGGTCGTGCGCTGTCGAGGGAGTCAGTCATGAGCGCCTCCGGAGAGCTGGTCGAGCAGGTGGTCGATCAGGGGGTCGAGGACGGCGAGGCCGTCGCGCACTCCCCCGCGGGAGCCGGGCAGGTTGACGACGACCGTGCGGCCGGCGACGCCGGCCAGCCCCCTCGAGAGCAGGGCCGTGGGGGTGGCGGCCGTGCCGCGCCTCCTCAGCTCCTCGGCGATGCCGGGGATCTCGCGGTCGAGCAGCGGAGCGGTCTGCTCGGGGGTCCGGTCGGTGGGCGTGAGGCCCGTGCCGCCGGTGGTGAGCACGACGTCGACGCGCCGCGCCAGGGCCGCGGCGAGCGCCTCGCCCACGGGGGCGCCGTCGGCGACGACGACCGGCGCGCCGGCGGGCCCGCCGCGG